>JBEHWO010000429.1:0-5675 GCA_040217695.1 Vulcanimicrobiota bacterium
TGGTCACCGGTCACCGGTCACTGATCACTGTAAAAGGAGGTTATTTATTATGAAAATGGTATTTATAATTTTATTCATTCTTTCTTTTTTACCATGTCCGGATATTTATGCCTCTGAACCGGATTTGTTTGAATCTATAAATAACAAAAAATCCTCTCTGTCTGTTGAAATAAAAAGTGATAAAAGTGATAATACCGCTTTTGTCGGAGACGAAATCATATTTTATATAACGCCATCGAAAGATTGTAATGTTATTTTGATTATGGGCCATAGTTCAGGAGTATATGAAATACTCTTTCCAAATTCCTCTCATCCCGATTTGGACTGCAGTGAAGGAACCGTTTATGAAATACCGGGGTTTAACATGGAAAAAATAGTTCTGGATGGGCCTGAAGGGACGATAAGGCTTAAAGCTATAGGAACAGACAGGGAAGAAGTGTTTATAAATTTTCCTGAACTGTCAGAAGGAAAGATAAAAAACCTCCGGGATTTTGCCGGAAAATTAAAAGAAGGTCTTGATAAGATACCGCAGGAGAGCTGGACTTCATCGGAACTTGAGATTAAACTGAAGAATAAAAATTTAAAACCTGTCGTAAATGCTTCTTTTAATACAGATTCTGCTGTAGACTATTATAAACAGGGTAAAGCCTATTATGATAATAAATCATATGATAAAGCAATAGAGCAATTTAAAAAAGCTTTACAGGCTTCCCCTGACAGTATTGTTATTTATTATGCCATCGGTCTCTGTTATCAGGCAAAGGGGGATTTCAAAAATGCCCTGACGTGTTATAAAAAATGCATCGACTGCAGAATAAAGGAAAGAGACTGTTATGTAAGAGTGGGAGAAATGTATGATCAGGCAGGAAATAAGAAGGAAGCCTATTTGAGATATAAAAAAGCACTCAGGATTACAGAAGGTTATAAAAATATAGGCGATGTAAAAGTTACAGATATTACGGCAGAGAAATTTTATAATCTTGCCGTTGCCTGTAAAGATAATCCGAAAAATATAAAAAATATAATGGAGATGACAGATATATATGAACAGAACGGAGATTATAAGGCCGGTAATTATTACCTTAAAAAACTGCTTATGGAGGCCATACCTCTTTATAAACCATATAAAATAGAAGAAGATAAACCTCCTATGCCGGAGAAACCTGTTCCTCCTGTCGTTTATTCCGAGCCGGCAGTTTATTACGAACCTGCTGTTTATACCGATTACGCTCCCTATGTTCAGCCTTATATACCTCCTCCTCCGCCTGACTTTGTAGTTCAGTGAGATACAGGTAATGTCTGATAGAAATTTTGAGAGTGCAGGGTGTTTTGTGTAAGATTATCATTGAATAAGACTGCTACCTGACACCTATGACTGGCCAAAATTTCTATCGGTTTTACATATAGAAGCAGGGCTAAATTGCTACTGCGGAAAAAAGAGTGTGTAATATGTTTTGTGTAAACTTGCCTGGAAATAAGGTTTTATAATGTAGTTCATAACAAATTACAGATAATCCTCACGTCACGCGTTACGCGTTACGCGTCACGAAGCACTTAATTTCTAATAAGTTATGAAAGTAACTATAATAGAGGTTTATACAAAATGTATGACACAGTCAAAAAAATGAAAGGAGAGGGATTGTTATGAAAAAAATCTTTTTATTGGCCATTTTACTATTTCTTACCCTGTTTATGTTTCCGTCTATGGGAGAAGATTCAAAAATAGACGAGGAAAACCAGGAGGAACTTTCACAGGAAGCTCTTAAACTCTATAAAAACAAAGATTATAAAGGAGCAATAGCATATTACGAAAAAGCTCTTAAAATCTATGAAGAGGATAATGACAGTGAAAATATTTATACAACCTCCGCCTGTCTTTCAGTAATTTACAGATTATCGGGAGATGAGGCGAATGCTTTGAAATATGCAGAAAAAATGAAAGTAAAACTGGAAGATGAAGAGCTGGAAAAAGAAGATATTTCCTTTGATGACGGAGAATCTCTCATAAGAGAAGGTATAAAATTCCATAAATCCGGAAATCTTAAAGAAGCAGCAGGTCAGTTTGAGATTGCCATGAAGGTATATGAAAAAGAAAAAGATCCTTTGAATATTTACAGAATATCTTCCTATCTTTCTGTTTTATATAAAGGACTTGGTGAGGACGCAAGAGCAAAGGAATATTCGGATAAGATGGTGACTCAGGTCTCAGATATTCTTCAGGAGGAACCTGGAAAAATAGCTGAAAAGATCGATAAGAAAGTGGATAATAAAAAAATAGAAACTGCTCAAGAGCAGAAGAATAAAGAAGAAGAAATTGATGATCCTGAAGATGAAATAGAAAAACTGGACATGGAGGGAATTGCTCTCGGTGAAAAAGGAGATTATAACGGGGCAATTAAGAAATGGGAAAGAGCCTGTGCTATAAGTGATAGATATAATTTAAATGAAGATTTTTCATTTAAATTCGTTCGTTATACCCATGAATTTATCTTTGATAATACAAAGGTTGAAGTTGAAGAAACTATACCTCATATATGGACACATCTATCTTATCTTTACTATATAATGGGTGATAAAGACAATGCTTTTAAATATGCAAAAAGACTGATGGATTTCTCAGATAAGGAGACCTGGAGAAAAGTAATGGCCTGTGTATTAATGGCAGATCTTTATTCAGGAGACGATTATGAAAAATCTCTGGAGTTCTATAATAAGGCCCTGGAGTATAGAGATGAATCTTTCACGTTGAAATATTGTTATTATACCAATATTTATGATAAAATCTGCCTTTTACATCTGAAATATAACAAATTAGATAAGGCTCTTGCAGTTCTCCCTGAAACAGAATATATGACGAATTCAGGAAAAGACAAGTATTTTTATGGTATTTATAATTTATTTATGAAAGATTATGAAAAATCAAAAAAATATTTTGCCGATTATATTAATGAAGCAGATATACATACAGAAGATGAACTTATAGATGCCTACACAGGTCTCGGACTTTCCTGCGAAGGTCTTAAACAATATGAAGAAGCAGAAAAAGCCTATTTAAATGCCATATCCTATATAGAAGAAAAAAGGAAAAGACTGCTTCTAACAGATAAACAGAAAGAAATTTTATTCAGCGACTCAAGCTGTCAGATAAATTGTGGGGTGACAGCCCTGTCAAAACCTGAATATGTGTCTTTTTTTTCACAGACTATCTTCAGCAAATTACTGCCCTATGAAAGTCTTATAAGGGTCTATCATAACCTGAACAGGGATAGAGACTGTTTTTATTATTCTGAAGCCGTAAAAGCAAGAATACTACTTGAAGCTATTGCAGGAAAACATAAAAGTTCTGCCTATAAAGTACCTCAGGAGATTATTGATAAAGAAAAGGAATTATTTTATTCTGAAGATCTGGAAGATACTTACGAAAAATTAACGAAAGAAAGAATGGAAGAATATGTAAACAGCGGCGTTATTGAAGAATTCGGAGAACAGCTGAGAGAATATGCATTAAAACAGGAAGCCTTTCTGAAAGAACTGAGAAAAAATTATCCGGAATATGCGGCAGTTAAGTATCCAAGACCACTTCCTCTTGATGATATAAAACTTTCTCCCGGTGAAGCAGTCATAGAATATGAAGTAATAGATGATTCTACAGTAGCATGGCTCATTAAAGAAGGAAAAATCATTAAAAGTATTTCTATCCCGGTAAAAAGAGAAGAACTGAATAATCTCGTAAATGAATATAGAAACTATTTTTCCACAGTAAAGGATTATTCTGAACTCTCGTCCTTCAAACCGGAAACAGGGAAAAGACTCTATGACCTTCTCCTTAAAGATCTGCTTACTGAGATAAAAGGAGAAAAAATAATAATAATCCCCGATGAAATCCTTGGCGTCCTTCCCTTTGAAGCCCTTGTTGCAGAAATGCCTTCTCCGATAAATATAGTGCAGGGACAGTTCGGACCTTATCCCGAAGGTCTTACCTATGTGGGAGATAAATATACTCTTACTTACAGCCTTTCCCTGACTGCTCTCAATAATACAAAAATTTTAAGTAAAAATAAAGGAGTAACAAAGGGATTTTTTGCAGTGGCAGATCCTGTATTTACATCATCAGACGAACGTTTTACCGGTATAGCCGTGAATACTCCTGTACCTTCTGCCACACCTGTTCCCGGGACTGTGTCTGTTATTACTCCGACAGCGGTTCCTTCCGCTCCGGATAATTCCTCTGACACTGCCATAGATATGCAGAACAATATAAATGCAATAAATACAGGCAAATACAAATTAAAACTCATGGATGCAGTGGCAGATAAATATAATATAAACATAAGCAGACTGCCTCTTACAGGTGAAATGCTTAAGGATTTAATAAAAATATATCCGGGAGAAATCAAATCCTTCAGCGGACCTGATGCAACTGAAAAAAATATAAAGGCACATAATCTCTCTGAATATAAATATGTACTTATAGCAACACATGGTATACTTGACAGAGATATTCCCTATATAAAAGAACCTGCCCTCGTTCTCACTCTGGTAAACAACGAAGATGATGACGGTTTCCTTACTGCAGGAGAAGTTATGAATTTGAAATTAAATGCCGATGTGGCAGTCCTGTCAGCCTGTAAGACAGGGGTAGGGAAGACTGTAAGCGGCGAAGGTGTTATGGGGCTTGGACGATCTTTTCAATATGCCGGTGCCGGGAATATATTGATGAGTTTATGGAGTGTTGAGTCAAGGTCAACAAATATGATGACTGAAAAATTCTTTGAATATCTCAAAGCAGGTAAGAGTAACAGTGAAGCCCTTAAAGAAGCAAGAGCCTTTATAAGAAAAGAAGGTTATGAGCATCCTTTCTTCTGGGCTTCTTTTATTTTAATGGGTGATTAGTCTTAACGGCCCGGACACGTCCGTCCGGGCCTTATATAATTGCAGGAAAAAATAACAGGTCTCTGTCACAATAATCTATAGAGACCTGTTTACATTGCTTATTTTTTTATATGATCTTCTACAGTCTTTAACAATACTTCCGGTTTTATGGGTTTTTCCAGTACTGCCTTTACAGGGAGCCAGTCTTCATCGGGTTCAAAACCGAAAGGAAGATTCATCTCATGTCTTATGCCTGTTACGAGTATAATAGGAATACCTTTTGTCTTTTCTTCTTTATTCAGACTTCTTGCCACATCAAAACCTTCTGTTTTTCTGGTCATCATAACATCAAGAAGAATTATATCAGGCGGATCGCTTTTTGCTTTTTCTAACCCTTCTTCTCCGTCGGGAGCATGGTTTACTTCATAACCTTTTGCTTCCAGTAAATTGCTCATAGCATCCACTAAATCAGGATCATCGTCAATGATAAGGACTTTACTCATTTATTTCCCTCCTTCGTATTAGCTTTCAGCATTTCAGCATTTCAGCATGTTTCACTGACCTGTGACTGTCTGACCTGCCGACCTGCTGATTGCTACAAGATTATTGTAATTTATTTTCTGTAACTTTTCAATATCTTAAGTACACTCTTTGGTGTTAAATTACCATATATTTTATCATCAATCATTACAACCGGTGCAAGGCCGCATGCACCAAGACACCTTGCCTCCTGAAGGGTAAATAAATTATCTTCACTCGTGCCTCCTACTTCTATGTTCAGATCTTCTTTTATGGCATTCAAT
>JBEHWO010000430.1:0-5663 GCA_040217695.1 Vulcanimicrobiota bacterium
ATTTTGTCAATTTTATAGAATATGAAAATACTCTGTCACGAGAATTTTTAACTTGTAAAGAGGTAAAAGAACATGCTCTGTCTGAACTGCGGAGAAGAAAGACCTGAAATGACGGTTAAATGTCCTGTCTGTCAGATAGATATATCCCCTGTGCCTCCCCATAAATCCCATGTGAGTCAGCTTATAAGAGTCAGTGAAGCCGTTCTCAACGGAGATGAAGGGGTGGAAGTTCTGGAAAGTATGGTTTCACAGCTGTTTCAATTATTTGACGGACTGGAAGAAAAACAGAATGAGCTGAAAAAGCATGTTCCCGGAGAATGTGGCGAACTTTTTGAGCAGTATCAGGAAGCAACACTCCTTCTTTTTGATGCTCTTGACGAACTGGATATATATTTTGAAGATTCAGATTCCTTTCATATTACAGAAGGTATAAAAATGCTTAAAAAAGCAGAGAAATTACATTATGATTCTCTGGCAAATTTTGACAATATAAACTGAAGGATACATATATGGATTGTTTGTTATGTGAAAAATCTTATCCTCCTGAACAGATAGAATGTCCTGATTGCAAGATTAATCTGCAACCTGTGAAACCTTATTCTCCCCATTTGAGCCAGGTAATAAGGCTGGGGGAAGAGCTGTGTGCCGGCCAGGTTGATTCTTCTATATTACAGCTTGCTGTGAAAAATTTACTCAAAAGACTTGACAGGGCAGAAGATGACTATTTTAAACATGAAGCCACCTATAGCCCGGATGAACTCAAGGTTCTGGATGAATATTTAAGTAATATTCTGGAACAGAGCGATTTTGTAAGAAAAACTCTGGAAGAATTAATAGAAGCCAGTAAAATAATGGATATAAAAAAAATCTATACATGCCTTGATAAAGCTAAAATAGGAGAGAATTTTTATCTCAAAGCAGGAAAAAAACTGGCTGAACTGACAGAAGACGAAATGATCGCAATTGCAAAGAAAAAGGGTATAAAGATCGATTGATTTATCGTAAAGCGTAACCGGTGACGGGAGGATTTTATGAAACCTGCCAAGTGCTTATACGACCGGTTATAGTCGTGACGCGTAACGCGTAACGCGTGACGGTAGGAGACAGAATCACAGATTATCCGGTGTTATATTTTTCGCTGTCACCACTTAGAATGAAAATTACTGTGTTCTTGAGTTTTGCCTTTATTATGAAAGAGAAAACCTATGAAATCTATATTTAAAGTCTGTTTATTTATAGTTTTTTTTCTTTTTACTATAGATAATGTTTTTGCCGATCCTTCTTCTGCAGAAAAAATAAGACCTCAAATAGACAGAAAAACATACCTCCTGCCCTATGAGAAATGGACTCAGGAATATACCAATTATTTTCAAAGACATTATCATGATAAATCTCTTGTACTTGCTCCGGCAGCAATAGTCATGCATTATACCGGCGGAAGCTCCCTTTCATCTGCTTATTATACCTTTCTAAACGGTGCTTATTACGATGACGGCGATGTTGGAACTGTTTTCGGCCATTTATCTGTCCATTATATAGTGGACAGAGACGGAAGTATTTATCAACTGCTTCCCTGTAACAGACGGTGCCGCGGCGCCTATGGAGTCAACCATGTCGCCATATCGATAGAAATGGTGGCAAACAGCGAAAATGATCTTACGGAAAATACCATTCAGGCGAGTTTTAAACTTGTGAAATTTTTAAAGACTTATTTTGATATCCCCTCTGAACATATCTGGGGCCATTATGAAGTATCAGAAGGAAAATACAGCAGTAATAAATCCGTTAAATATTATTATACAGACTACGGTGACAGCCGCTCCCCCGATTGTTATCCTGCCGCCTTTGGCAGATCGGACCCGGGTAAGACCTATATGGGCAGATTGAGAAAATATCTTTCCAGATAATAATAAGGGGTTCTTAGTGTTTATAACGGTAATTATTCCAATGGTTATAGTCGTGACGCGTAACGCGTGACGCGTGACTAGAGGATAATAGCCGTTTTAATAATGTGACAGGATTATTTATTACAGTTCCTGAAGAGAGAGGGGTTTGTATGGATGATTATATTATACCTTTATTGATAGTCGGTATAGTTGCCGCAGGCCTGGGTATTTTCTTTTATAACAGGTTCGTTTCATTTCAGTGGATGGAATTTGCTAAGATGACGAATCTCTATTATATGCTGGGCAATGATAAAGAGGTCGTCAAGGTATGGGGTAAATTCAGGGAACTGAAATTAGCACTCCACCGTATTAAAATCGGTCATAAAAGCAGGGATACTCATTTTACCGAGATGTATCTGGAATTTCCTTCTCCTTCAGGCCTGGGAATAACTATATACAGACAGGACTGGCACAACAGGTTTGGCGATTTTTTCGGAGGTTCTTATATTCAAACAGGTGATTCCGATTTTGATGAGAATTTTATTATAAGAAGCATCGCTCCTGTAAATATTGGAGAAGTCATTCCGCCTGAATACCGCAGAGAATTTCTTAAAAGCAAACATTTAATAGATATATTTATAATCGATACGTACATGATAAAATGGAAAGTACGCTGGCCAGTTTTAAAAATATCTACCATGACTTATATGAGTGATTTTTTATATCGAATGGTACAGCATATTTCCAGAAATAAGGAAAAAATCGAGAATACATCTGAAAAACAGTTCCTGCTGTCTGGCCCCCGGGAAGAAGAAAAAATATGTCAGTCCTGCGGTAAAGCAGTTCCTGAAGGCAGTCAGTTTTGTATAAATTGCGGTAATGAAGCATTTTAGATATTTTTTTACAACCCCTTAGAACCTATCCAAAATTACCTGTTACTTACTTCATCAGGCAAAGATGGACAGAGTTTATCTATAAAAATAAAATTACCATCCTTATCTTTTATAGAAGCTCTGCCTTTACCATCCATAATTAATCGGAGATGGCCGCAAAAATCTGCTATTATGGGAGGCACTGATTTTAATGAAGTTTCCTTCATTGATATCTTTCCAGTTTCTTCTTCTGCAATTTTAGCTGCACTGCTCCATTTAAACTGCTTTTCAGGTTCCGATTTCCATATAAGGCCGGCAAAGCCCGTACATTTATTAAATTCTATTATGGCTTTGCTGTAATCATTTATTTCCAGATAGTACAATCCCCTGTAGTAAAAAGCTTCCGGATATTCAGGTTTTAAATCGAGAGCTCTGTCCAGATAAAGTTTCATTTCGTTCATATTCTGATTAATCCTGGAAGGATCATTGTTTGCTCCTATTATTTTCAGATTCAGATAATCATAATAACATGAAACAGCCAGTAAATAAGAAATTTTTGCATTATCTTCATTTTTATTCCATTTAGAGAATGATTTTTCAAATGAAGCAGGAGACCCCATATCTTCTCCATTTCTGTAAGTTCTGAATATACCCTGGCTGCATTGACTCAGCCCTTTTTTAAATGATCTGTTCTGGTCCTCTGTTACCATTTTCAGAAATATAAAAGAAATCACTAAAACCACTGTTACTGCAGGAGCAACACTGAATAGCTTAAGATTGATGGGATTATATGACGGTTTTATTATACGAACAGGGATACTCTGTTCTTCGTAATCGTCTCCTGCCGGTTCGTACCTGTGTGATTGCAGTCTTATTATTTCTTTTCTATTATTACTGCTGTATTTGTTCTGTTCCAGTATACATGTTTCATTTCCCGGAGAGAAATCAGGGCATTTTATTTCTTTATTCATATCAAGCTGTGTGGTTATATTGGATTTATTGCACTTATAACATATATCGGAAAAATCAGATGTTACTTCACCGCATTTATTACACCTCATAAAAATCACCTCGTGAGAATTTTTTTCAAAAATCTCCCTGTATGAGATTTTTCCTCTTCTGCAATCTCTTCCGGGGGGCCTTCTGCAACAACATACCCTCCGTCTTCTCCGCCTTCAGGTCCGAGATCTATAATATAATCTGCTGATTTTATCACATCCATATTATGTTCTATTACAATAATTGTATTTCCCATGTTTTTTAACTCGTTAAGTACCTTTAATAACTGGGCTATGTCGTGGAAATGAAGACCTGTCGTAGGTTCATCCAGTATATAAAGGGTTTTTCCTGTACTTTTCTTTGAAAGTTCCGCAGAAAGTTTTATCCTCTGTGCTTCTCCTCCTGAAAGAAATGTTGCAGGCTGCCCCAGTTCTATATAACCAAGTCCTACGTTCCTGAGGGTTTCCAGGAGTCTTCGTATTTTCGGAAAACCGTCAAAAAACTCAAAGGCTTCTGTTACTGTCATCTTAAGCACGTGAAATATGTTTTTCCCTTTATATTCAATCTCCAGTGTCTCGGAATTGTATCGTTTCCCCTTGCATGCATCACAGGTTATATACAGATCGGGCAGGAAACTCATCTCTATGCTGACATGTCCCGACCCCTGACATTTTTCACATCTTCCTCCCTTTACATTGAAGCTGAAACGTCCTTTTTTATATCCCCTGAGTCTTGCTTTCTGTGTCATAGCAAACACATCTCTTATGTGAGTGAATATATCGGTATAGGTTGCAGGATTCGACCTGGGAGTCCGCCCTATGGGACTCTGATCTACCATTACGATTTTATCTATATGTTCTATGCCTGATATGCTATCATGCCTTCCGGGGCCTGTCTTTGATCTGTAGAGAATTCTGGCTATGGCAGGATAGAGTATATCATTTACAAGTGTGCTTTTTCCCGAGCCTGAAACGCCTGTTACACAATTAAATAATCCGCAGTAGAAGGTTACATCTATATGTTTGAGATTATTGGCACCTGCCCCATGTATTGTAATGGTTTTTGCCTCATTACAGGGCTTTCTGGAGGGACAGAGGATGGAATTTTTTCCTGATAGATATTTACCTGTCAGGGATTCTGTTTCTGTTATATTATGCAGGGTGCCTTCATAAACTATATGTCCTCCTGCGATACCGGCTCCCGGCCCGAGATCTACAATGTGATCGGCTTTTCTCATGATTTCTTCGTCATGTTCTACTACTATGATGGTATTACCTGTGTCTCTGAGTTCTTCCAGTATGTTTATTAAATATTCGTTATCTCTCTGATGAAGGCCTATTGTCGGCTCATCCAGTATATAGAGGACTCCTGTAAGGCCGGAACTTATCTGGGCGGCAAGTCTTATTCTCTGCAATTCCCCTCCTGCCAGCGTTGATACTCTTCTGTCGAGAGAGAGGTAGGAAACGCCGAGTCTCAAAAGAAATTCCAGTCTTGTATTTATTTCTTTCAATATAACTCTTCCCACAGGCTCTTTACCGTTTTTTAATGTTAAGTCGGAAAGAAATTTATATAAATCTTTAAGACTCATAGCAGAGAGATGTCCTATGGATTTACCGTTCAGTTTTACGGAAAGACTTTCATCTTTAAGCCTCATGCCTTTACATGTTTCACAGGACGTGTCAATCATAATATTTTCTATATATTCATGAAGCGATTCAAAGTGTTTATCTGAATAAATTGCTTCCAGATAATTTACCAGGCCGTCAAATTTAGTTTTATATTCTATTAATCCTTTTTTTCTACCAAATTTATAGGTCATATTTATAGATCTGTCAGATGAACCGTAAAGTATTATATTCATTATAGAATCATCTATGTTTGATAACGGCATGTTTATATTGACACC
>JBEHWO010000431.1:0-5656 GCA_040217695.1 Vulcanimicrobiota bacterium
AGAAGAGAGGATTAAAGAGGCGAATAAATGGCACATGCAGGCATGGGATCTGGTGCAGGAGAAAAAATACGATGAAGCAATAGTATGTTTTGATAAAGCACTCCAACTGGATAAAAACAATCCCAAAATACTCTTCAATAAAGGGAATGCTCTTATGTGTCAGTGTAAGTACAGAGAAAGTCTGGAATGTTTTGACGAGGCGCTGAAAATCGAACCTTCAAATGATTATGTTAAATATAACAGAGAAACTGTTTTGATGCTTATAGAAAAAGAAAAAAAGAATAAATAACTATGATTATAAAAACTTTTTCAATAATCCTCTTACTTATATTTACAGTAGTACCGGCATGTTCTGAAAATTCTGAAAATTTAGATTACTGGATGGAAAAAGGAAAAAATCTTGTAAAAGAGATGAAATTTGAAGAAGCACTACCATGCTGGGATAAAGCCCTGGCCATAGATGCAAATCACAGAGATGCCTGGGATTCTAAAGGTCTTACACTGTATCATCTGAAAAAATATAAAGAAGCCATTGAATGTTTTGATAAAGCAATAGAAATAGATCCGCAATTCTCCTACGGATGGTGCGATAAAGGGCAGGCTCTTAAAGCCCTGGGAAAATATAAAGAAGCAATAGAATGTTTCGATAAAGCTCTTTCTCTTAACCCATCTGATAAATTCAGCAAACAATTCAGAGAAGAATCACTGAAGTCTTTAAATAAATAGACTGACTGTGAAAGAATTAACCTGCCAATCTGAATAATCTCATAAACAACCATGACCGGTTCGGTCACGACGAAGAATGAGAATCCGTTCCTCCCGTCACTCGTTAATATTCTCATATAAACCGGCATGACTGTAACGAAGGATGAAAAGCTATTTCTCTCCTCACTCTTCACCCTTCACTCTTCACGTTTCTTATATAAATTCATAAACATTATCCAGCTATCATGGACGAGTATGGCAGGAAGGAAGACAATTGCAATTACCCTTATAATAATAAAGGTCATTGCAAGAAAGATGGCAAATTTCGGCGTATGCTCTCCGGCAGACAGTATTACTGATACTATATTTTTTTCTGCAAGCCAGTATAACAGTACCAGATGTAATATATATATAAATACTGCCACAGCCAGTGTAATCAAATATTTTTTTAATTCTTTACTCATTCTTATGATTGGCCCTTTCATTGTAATAGTGACGAGTAATGCGTGATGCGTGAGAAGTTGAGAGTTGAAAGTTTAAAACCAAACCCTCAACCATAAATCTAAAACTATAAACTCTGGTCACCGGTCACTGATATATCCCTCCTCGCCGTAATCATGGCAAACATAATTGCATTTCCCAGAGGCCCTCCCATAACAAAATCAAGCCTGTCCCCTATTATGACAGGACATCCGAACAGGAACGATGTACCGTAAAGTTCACAGAACAATTCACTGTCTCTGTGAATTCTGCATCCTGCAAGGGAAAAACCTGTAGCAGAAATTCCGTAGCCTGAAATTACAGGCCCAGAGTCTATATCACCCTCTCCGGGAACATTTACGGGATATTCTCTTATTGCTCCAAAACCCAGAAGGCCTCCTGAAAGATGTTTTTTTAAAGCTTTATACAGATCTGCTGAAAGCTCCTTGTCTGCAAAAGATAGAAAATATATACCTATGGCCGTACCTGAGCCGCGTCCAGGAGGCATATAAGTCTGATAAAGAAGTCCTGTATCCGGATCAATATAATCATGTCTGCATTTTTTCATCCATCTCTTTAAAAGTTTACTGTGGTCTTCACCTGTTGCTCTGTCATAAAGTGCTATGGAGCCTGTAACGGTACAGTTATCAGGAAGATAAATCTGACCGGGATAGGTATATAAAAGTAGATTGTCACTTTTTTCCAGGTTTCTTACAAGTTTCTCCGTTATCTTTTTATTCAATTCTTTATATTTACTGTTCGGATCAATAAAATGATTGAAGCTTAAAACGAGATTAAAATATCCGAGATAGGCAATATGATCATTCGGGCCGTCAAGTGTATCTATCGGGTCTTCTCCCCAGGACATTCTATCATATTCTTTCACAGCAGGGGAAAGTATTTTTTCAATACATTTATTCATAAGAGAAATATAGTGGTCTTTCATTTCAGGATAGGAAAGAGCCATCTGACCAAAACCCATGGATGCCATCATATAAGTGCCGAAAAGCCATTCACCGCTAAAAAGTTTATCACATGTGGCATAGTCAGATGATTTTAATTCCCGGTTAACCCAGTTTTCAACACTTGAGGCAAGTTTTTTCTGAAGGTCAGGATTATTATTGTACCATTGCATACTATCTTTTTCGCACCATCTGTGAGGGAATAAATAAAGACATAAAAGAAAAAGAATCAGTGCAATAACCTGAGACAGAAATATTTTTTTGATTTTATATTTTTTCATAATTTAGCTTAAAGACCCCGGAATTATTCATCTGTTCACAGATCAATATTTTCCCAGAGCTTTCAGGGCATTTTCCCTGTTATCTCTTGCCATCTGAAAATCAGGATCGATAGAAAGGGCTTTATCGTAATATTCTATGGATTTTTCATAATAACCCCGGGAATACAGAACATTTCCTTTTCCGTTCCAAGCGTATTTATGTTCAGGTGAAATATCCAGAGCCTTATCATAACATTTTATAGCTTCCTCATAATCCCCCAGTACATATAAAGCATTTCCTTTGCCGCACCATGCATCAACCCACTTTGAGTCAATCTTAAGAGCCTTATCGTAAGCAATAATGGCCTCTTCATAATGTCCCTGATCCTTTAAAACATCTCCTTTGCTTCGCCAGGCATCGATATATGTTTCATCAATCGTGATGGTTTTATTAAAACATTTCAGAGCCTCATCATAATGTCCCATCAATTTAAGACTCCAGCCCTTTATATACCATACATAGGCATCGCCAGGGTCTACCAGAAGGGCTTTATTATAGTATCCTACAGCTTCCTTATATTTTCCCTGATTATAAAATTCATCTCCCTGTAATGTGTATACACTCTTCTTACCATTTAAAGCATCTTTATAATCAGGAGAAATACTCAGGGCCTTATCATAATATTCAAGGGCTTCTTTATATTTGTAATCCATACAGGCCTCATCACCCTGTGCCCTGAAAACAGATATTTTACCTGTTAAAGCAGATGAATCGTTACCGTCAATAGCAAGCACTTTCTCATAATATTCAAGAGAATCTTCATAGTTACCCTGATTATATAAATCATCTCCCTGTTTCTGTAAAATAACCTTCTTTCCATTCAATGCATCTGTATCATTATTATCAATATCAAGAGTCCTGTCGTAATATTTAATTGCTTCTTCATATCTGGCCTGATTATATAATTCCTGTCCCTTCCAGTTGTTATATTTTTTTTCAAAAGTCTCTCCGAAAATCAGCCACACTGTAAGACATAATATTGTAAACCCTGCAAAAAGGGTAATACCTCCGATTGCAGCAAATATAAGAAAAAGTAAAGTTCTGCTTTTTGCAGGTTTTAATGTTTCAATTTTAGCAGGAGTTTCACCTGATATTTTTTCACTGGCCCATGTTTCAGTTTCATGAGGAATTTCGTCTGAAAAAGAGGAAGGTAAGAGTGGCTTTTCCGTCGGAGTGAGCAAAGGCTTTTCCGTCGGAGCCAGTAAAGGTTTTTCTGTACAGGTCATTGGAAAATCCGTCACTACCTGTGCCTGAGTCACATCTTTTCCTCCATATTCAGATAATTTCATAAGTGCTTCTTTCATTTCTTTTGCATTTCCGTAGCGATCGTCAACTTTCATAGAAAGAGCTTTCATGACTATAGCTTCTATTTCTTGTGACACATCTGAATTAAGTTCCCTCACAGGTTTAAAAGAAAAGGGAGTTACAGGGGCGACACCTGTTAAAAGACAGTGCATGGTTGCCCCGAGAGAATACAGATCCGATCTTTCCTCGGGTTTTCCCTGAAACAATTCATCAGGTGCATAGGCAGGTGTGCCTATAACGGTCATAACCTGCTCGCTATCCCGAACGACTGTCCTCGCAATGCCGAAGTCTACAAGCAGTATTCTGCTGTCTGAATTGCGGAGCATTACATTACCCGGTTTCATATCCCTGTAAATTACGGGAGGTGACTGACTGTGAAGATAATGAAGCGCATCAAGTATCTGTTTTGACCATTCTACGACAAGATTTTCCGGCACTCTTCCATAGCCGTGCATAAGAGTTTCAAGGTCTTTACCTTCAACATAATCCATTACAATATAATAACGGCCTGCTTCTATAAAATAATCTATTACTACAGGAAGGTTTACATGTCTGAGATCTCTCAGGATATTTGCTTCTTTCCTGAAACTCTCTTTCATATATTCAAGGTCTTCCGGTTTTGTACTGGTACCTATCATTTCCTTTACGGCACATCGGATTTTATCAAATCTGTGATCCAGAGCCTCATAAACTGATCCCATACCACCTGACTTTACGAGGCCTTTTATTTCATAACGTTTATCAAGAACTGTGCCTGATTGCAAAATACCTGCAGGTGTAGTGGGAATTACATCTCCGCCACATCCTTTACAGAATCTTGCACTATCTCTGTTCTGGAAGCCACATTTATCACAATAAATCATAACAGTGAGCAGTGAGCAGTAACCAGTGACCAGTGAATGGGTAATTTAACTTCATAGATCAGAACAATCAAAATACTTTACTGTTCACCTGTTATTGCCTGCTGAAAAGTCCCTCCCCGGTTAAATGAAATTCACCCGTCACGCTTCTCAAATAAACCCCATGTTAAGGATTTGAATACTTCTTACTTTCTTTATTCTGTCTTTCAGATCATTTTCCCCGGGACATAATCTCAGAGCTTTACGATAATTTCTGACAGCTTCCGGGTAATCTTTCTCTTCTTCACTGATAATACCACGATAAATAAAAATTGTGGAATAATCGGGATATTCTTTTTCAATTTCATCAAGGAGTTTTCTGGCAGTAAAAAAATCTCCTGATTTTATATAAAAGAAAGAACTATCGGCTTTTATTTTAATACTTTTCGGAGCCTTTTCCATGGCTTCTTTATATTTTACAGAGGCAGAGTGAACGTCATTTTTATCGAGTAATTCTTTTGCTTCTGCCAGAACGGAAATAGCTGATTTTTCTTCTTCCACGAATTTTTTTATTTCCTTTACTTTAAAAGCAAGGCATGAACTCTGGCAAATACGGGACAGCCTGTATTTACATTTTTCACACTGTTCCGGCCATATATGCCATTTATAATGATCAAAAGAAGACATAAAGAAACCTGTAAGTTCTTTTAAACTGGCAAAGTTATCGAGACTTACATTTTCATAACTAGATATGGCAAAACATCTCCACACTGTGAGATCTGGGCCTACAGCAATAGCAGGCCTGCAGAACCCTCCTTTTGCCATAGAAGGAAAGGTCTTTATGAGTTTGCCGTAATCGGCATCATTAAAGGTACATAAAGGCAGGAAACAATCCAGTCTGGACTCAACACCCATATCGGCAAAGGTAAGTAAAAATTCGGTAATTCATTTTCCCATTTTCCTGTAATCATCAAAGGGAACGTGACGATTTTCATAGGAATGCATGGGAACAGCCACAGTCCATCTTAAATTCTTTAATTTATA
>JBEHWO010000432.1:0-5655 GCA_040217695.1 Vulcanimicrobiota bacterium
TGATCTTTATATGGCCATGAAAGGTGCCGGTACCGATAGAGATGCCATATATAAAGCTCTTTCGTCCTGTAAAAACAATGAAGAAAAAGATAAGCTTATAAACACGTACCGTAATAAGTATAACAGGGATTTACAGGCAGACCTTAAAGAGGAACTGGCCGGAACGGACTACTATAAAGCCTTTGATATGTTGCAGAAAGAACCGAAAAATCTTGAAGAAAGAAAGGAACAGATGACAGAAAAACTGTCAAGGGGAAGAAACAGCGGAGATGTATGGTCACAGGTCAGTAATAACATAATGGATGTTTTTTCAGAGGAAGGCCGTAATGTAGATGATTCTGAAAGAGAACTGAGGGATACTTATAAACAGGTGGAAAAGATAGAAAAACAGGGAGGAAAACCTGATACAGAACTTTTAGAGAAACTGGATAAGGCTGAAAATAAAGTAAAAGTTAATATAGATGATTATGAAGAATCAAAGAATAAAGTTGCAGACGGCCTTTCTACTGCTGCATCAATTACTGCCGCAGTGGCTACTTCTGCAGTTGTAACACTGTCCACAGGCGGGGTGGGATCAGTGGCAGTTCCTCTTATAATGGCTTCAGCCATTACCTGTGCCACAACAAAGGTAGCAATAAATAAAATTGTAAAAGGAAACAGTTATGCTCTGAACAGCACTCAGGCTCTGACAGATTTTGCGACAGGTGCCGTTGAAGGCGCATTAAATGCTGCAGGCGGACAGTTAATGAATAAATTCGCAACACTTTCTGCCAGCCAGAGAGCGACGGTAATGAGCACTATTATGAAGAACCCTGTGATTACGAAAGCTTTAAGTAAGGGCACCATAGAAGGTGTGACTTCTTTTATGGAAAATAAAGCAGTTCAGGAGATTGTGAAAGATGCCATAACAGATGCTGTTTCATCAGGAGTTCAGGGTGGACTTACTACTGCTATGGACGACAATACCTGGTCTGACGGTATAGGTGAAGGACTCCTCAAGGTAGGAGAGTCTGGAGCAGTGCAGGGAGGAGTCGGACTTGCCACGAGTGTTGCAATGGGAACTGGATTTAAAGCTGCTGGAGACGTTCTTGGCAAATTTAAGCCTAAGGCAGATAACATTGAAGGCCTTGAGGTAAAACTTAACGATCCTGAGAAATTCAGTAAGGCAAAGGACATACTCTCCGAAGGAAGTCACAGTGAGTCAGAGCTGACAGAAAAATTAAAAAAGGCCGGCTTTAAGGATGAAGAATTAAAATCTGTTCTGGAACATAAGGGCAGTGTGAAGACATCTGAAAAATTTGTTACGGAAGAACGTTCTGTCAAGAAAGTTGATGATACGACAGTTGAAAATACCAAAACTATTAATGGCTCAAAAGTTACTTCTGATGGTGAGCCGGTTGAGATAAATAAGCATACTCATGAACTATCTGACAGTAATAAAATTAAAGAAGTAGAAGCTATAAATGAGGAAAAATTAGAACAGATAATTCCTGTGGATGGTATTGAATTTTCACAAGATATTCCCAGAAAAAACTTCGATGAGTTTGTTAAGGATATAAAAGATAAGTGTAGTAGGACGAATTATAAATTTACCGATGAAATGGCTCTGGATTATTTACAGACATTAGGATTAAATAGAGATATATTACAGGATAAGATCTTATCAGAAAATGAGTTAAAGGAAATGCTTTCTTCCGTAAAATTCGTAGATATTGATTCTAAGAATTTAGTTAACCTTCGTTATAAGGGGCATGATGAATTATATGATAGATTAACGCAATTACTGGACCTCGGCTCAGGAAAGACAGAGAGGTTGTTTGGAAAAGATAAATTTTTAAATACCCTGAGAAATTCATCATTATTTAATGAAGATGAGATAAATATAGTGTCAGATGCAATTAAACTTAACCCTAGATCATATTCATCTTTGGAAATTAGCCAGTATCTTAGCTTAATAAAAAAGAATTGTAACCAATCAATTCTTCCTTTGAAAATACACGAAATTAAACTTGGTACACAGAGTATAAAATTTTATGGTGACGAAGTGGAGAAAGAATGGATAGAAGAAGCAATACAGCATTTTCCTGAAGATATGAAGAAGAAGTTAATTCAAAAAGGAGGGTTGAGAGACGTTCTTATAGGAGATATTAAGGTAGATGAAGCTTTGTACAAACGTTATAACGGCGCAACTGCTATTGTAAAAGGAGTCAGTAAACCTGCTACTCGTCAGATACTGTTAAATAAAGCGTTGCTGAATGAGGAATTTAACAGTGCAATTCAACTAATTGATAATCTCGATAAAGAACTTTATAATCAAATATGTGGTAAATCCCCTGTAGAAATCCGTGATTTTATTGTTAAACTTGAAGAAGAGCTCAAGTTAAAACCTGATGACATTAAACTTAAAGAAAGAATAGGTCTATTAAGAACATCCTTAAATAAAGCTAAAAATTCATGGTTTGATACCTTCAATCATGAAGTTTTTCACCAGTTTGATTATGATTTGAAAAAGGATAAACTGTATTTATCGGAATCCATTTCTTCTTTTTATAAACCTGAAGCTCACAGTATTTCCAGTTATGCGCAGAAGATGTCTACCCCTTCAGAGACAGCAGCAGAGACATTTAAAGAACTAATGGAAGAAAGACGACGTTTTGCAGTAGAATACGGAATAAGCCATACTGTATATGATAATAAAGAATTTAATAAAGAATTTATGCAGGTTATCAACAAATCACCTTATAAAGAACAGTATAAAGATATAATTGCTAATTATATGGAAGGCCCCAGTAACGACTGGTTCGACCCTTCAAAAAGCGTAAAATGGACTGAAATCCCTAATTATGAGGATTATAGTTTTTTATTCGATAAAACTTCATCTGAAATTGGAAGCCCGGCTGTTGCAGGAGGAAATGGACAATTGCCGTCAGAGACACAACAGAAATCTTCTGCTGACCATATTGGACAAAAATTAAGTATTGTTGATACGGACGTGAAACAAGAATTGAGTGATAACGCAGAAAAAACAGACTTTTATGCCCCGCAGAAGCCAGCATCGTCAGAAAGTGAATCTGCTGTTACCCAGGATTCAGATGAAAAGAAGATAGATTTTGTTCATGATAAAAAATATAAACTTGATGGGCCTGATGAGAAATATGGAGATGTTGACGAGACGGCCTGATAGTCAAAAATGATATAATGATATGAAAAAATATGTGAAAGGAGAAAAGAAAATCGGATGTTACTCCGGTAAAATTGATTTATTATGTTAATTCATTTATATGAACGAGTAGTAGAAAAAGATGGTTCAAGTATAATCGGTCGCCTTGTAGGAGAAGTCAGATGTAAAAGTGACGGTACCCCGGGAGAGATTATATTATTCGAGGATGTCTGTAATGAGAGATGGGACGTTAGAGATGTGACTCATGAGGGTTATACAATACATTATCTAATATGTGATCAATATAGTAAGAGTCGTCTTAATAGTTTATTTAATGAGGCTATATATATAACAACAGATGGAGGCTGGCTGGATAAGGAAGGAACTATGCATTATACTGGCGGTAAATTTTTAGAGCCATGGTATAGGGAAACTATTGAATATGTGATTACATATAAACTCCCTGCTTCTATTTGTGGTAATCTTGTGGGAAAGATTGTTGAGGACTAAACAGAGGATTATATGAAATTGCTGTTATCATGAAATGAGTAAAGGAGAAACCTGCCAATATTCCGGCAGACCTGGTAATTATGGTAATTAATTTATATGAAGTTGTTATAAATGAGAATAATTCAAGGTCTTTCGGTCGTATTATAGGAAAAATTATGTGTACGGGTGATGGAACTCCCGGTAAAGTTGAATATTATGACACCTGTAAAGAAGTAAGTATTGTAAGGTGTAAACATCACCCTCTCTACGGCACAACTATGTCAATGTTCGATGATTTTGATAAGAAACATTTCTCCAAAATACTTAACAACTCTATATATATTACAACAGATGGTGGATGGAATGAAGATGGAACAGTTCATCATTCCGGTGGAAGAAGTTTAATGCCATGGAAGCGAGAAACCCTGGAGTATATACTGAAATATGAACTTCCTGCTTCTCTATGTGCTTCTATCTGTGGTGAAATAGTGGAAGATTAAATAAAAACAGCAGGAGGACGATAAAGGAAATAAGTTATGCAGGTTAATTTGTATGAATGGATGATAAATGAAGATGGTACGAGATCGCCTGGCCGTCAAATTGGCTTGATTAAGTTCAAAGGAGATGGGACACCTGGAAAGATTGAATTTTTTGATACCTGTAATGAAATATGGGATGTCAGGGATGTAACGCATCACCGCTATACAGACAAGAAAATAATATTGAATAAGATGGCTAAAGGTTATTTAGCTTCCACACTGAATAGTCCCATAAATATTACAACCAGTTCCAAACAGGTTGGCGATGTTCATTATAGTAGTGGTTATACATTAGAACCATGGCATCGTGAAACTATTGAATATATATTAAAGTATGAGCTTCCTGTAGGTATGTGTGCCAGTATATGTGGAAAGATAGTAGGCCCAATGAGAGTTTATCTGATTGAAAATATAGTAAATGAAGATGGCACAAGATCTTGCGGACGTGACATAGGAGTAATTATATGTAAAGGTGATGGTAGTGCCGGCAGACTTGCTTTTATTGATAAGGCCTGTAAAGAAATCTGGGAAGTAAGAGACAAAAATCATCCCAGTTATAATAGTGAGCGAATAATCTTTACTGAAACAGATAAAGAAAGATTGAGAAAACTTGTAACTGAACCTATTTATATTACTCAGGAAAAAAAATGGGGTAAGATAAAGCATTATCGTGATGGAAAAACATTAAACCCGTGGTGTTATGAGTCACTCACCTATATTATGGATAATGAAATTCCTGATTCTTTTGATACTATCTGTGCAAAGTTTCATTAAATCCGGTGTAGTCTTAAAAATGTAGCACTATGATATTAAATCAAAAATAGTTTTCTGGAATTCAGTCGAAATAAAATTCTAAAATAAATATGTGGTAATATTATGACAAAAGTAATAGAAGAAGATTAATAAGAAAGGATCTCGTTGTATGGACATGAATAAAGGCTTCCCCGGCGGTCTCGGGGAAAGAGTTGGCGTTATCGAAGGTATTTATGCAAGTGAATTTACCTATAAGACTCAGTCGGGACAGGTTTTCCCCGATACGGTCGGACTCTGTGATCCGCAAAAGGGGCAGATTATTTTAAACACCGGCAATCTCACGAAAGAATTGAAGGAATTTGAAGAGAAATATAATAAAATGACTTCCAGTGAAAAGGAAAAACATAAAGATCTTCACAGTAAACTCACAGACCTTGCAAAAGAAAAATATGGTGATGTTCTCTATCAGATGATCTTTCATCTTGTAGATTTTAATATGAGTCCTGACAGAAATAAATACAGATTTCTGTCTGAAACAGAAAACTCTCCCTTTCTGGAGGAAAGGGCTCATAATATTACGCCTTATGCTAAAGCAGCATGCCTTCCATGGATAAGTGCGGCAGAAACCTTCAGAGAAGTTATGAGGAAAAAGATAAAACTCGGTGCTGATTTTAATGAAAAAACTTTCGCGGAAAATCTTAAAGACACTCCTTA
>JBEHWO010000433.1:0-5652 GCA_040217695.1 Vulcanimicrobiota bacterium
GAAGCAGGTACAACAGTAGCGGTACCTATCCTTCTTGCCCTTTTCGGCGCTTCACCGTCAGTTATATCGGGAGGTTTAATATTTGTCTTCTGGCTTAATTCCATATATCTGGGAAGAACTCTCGATTTTTCCGAAGGTTTAAAAGGAGTTTTAGGTACAGGCATTTCTATATATTCTTTTTGCAGTAAAGCCTGTTTCATTTCTGTTGCGGAACGAAACCTTCTGGATGTATCTGACTCAAGTGCTCTGCTGATTATGTTTTCCATATGAAGAGATACTTCAGGTCTTAATTTTGTAACAAGTGAGAATTCCAGGGATTCTCTGTCTGCAGGATCCTCGCCTGTAATAAGATGATGAAGAGTAGCTCCCAGACCGAAGATATCACTCTTCAGATCAATTTTCCCTATATACTGTTCAGGAGCCATGTATCCGGGCGTACCTATAAGGGTACCTGTCTTTTCCGGTTCGAACTTTCTTGCTATACCGAAATCTATAAGTATAACCTTACCTGTGCTATCTTCCATAATAAAATTTGTTGGCTTTAAATCCCTGTGGATTATAGGAGGATTCAGATTATGAAGATATTCAAGAATTCCGCAGATCTGTATGCCTATATTTTTAACTTCCTCTTCAGACAATCTTTTATCATTATGTGCAAGCATAAGCTGTTTAAGGTTTTTACCATATATATAATTCATAACAAGATAATACTTGTCATTTTCCACAAAATAATCTGTTACTACAGGTATATTGGTATATCTCATCTTTGCCAGTATAAAAGCTTCCTCTTTAAATTTCTGAATTGCATAGATACGTTCTTTTTGATTATTAAAATAATTGGACATTTCTTTTATAACGCATATGCTGTTGCCAAGATTCTGATCTTCTGCTTTTAATACTGTAGACATACCACCGGCACTTATAATCTCCAGAATCTTATAACGGCGATTCAATATGGAATAATCTGACTCCATAACAAGGGTACATCCGCAATTACTGCAGAATTTACTGCCTTCAAGGTTTTCTTTATCACAGTTATAACACTTCATGGCAGGTACCTTCCCGATGAGAGTTCAACATTAAAAATCAAGTTCATCTCTATCAACCAGTGTTTCGTCGTAATCTTCTTCAAGACAGGATATTTCTTCTGAAAAATCTGAAAAAATATCATCTCTCAGTTCACAAATTATACAATCTAATTTCTTCTGTATTTCAGTAAAAGAATTCCTGGAATTCACATTAAACCCTTCTTTTCTGAGTTCTTCTCTGACTGACTGTTCCAGTTCTTTTATCTTACTGTTTATATATTTTCTTGTTTGCTTACGATTCCTCTGGGGAAGTTCCTTTTTTATTCTATTTAATTCCCCTCTTATTTTATGATAGAAATATTCTGCAAGAATCTTTCTGGTTTCCCTGTCTGCCTCTTCAAAAGAATTAAAGAGGTCAAAAGTAAATTTATTCCCTTTATAGTCAAGTCCTGTCCAGCCATAAACAGGTTCGCCATGAAAATCTGTTATATATTTTTTCACCAGAAGTTTCGTCAATATATTTGGCATCTGATTTATCTGGACTTTCTGTGCAACATTTTTTCTGGCTTTTTTCCATGCTTTTCTGGTAATGGCAGACTTCAGGTCATTACGGGCCTTTTCAAGACTTCTGGAATATATTTTTTCTATTTTCCCGTTACTGTCTTCTATTATACTTACGAAAATATTTATTCCCTTTACATCTGTTTCATTCAATTCAAATATTAATTCATATGGAAGTTCAACAGATATTTCTCCCTTTTCATAAGAAATTTTATAGGAAACATCCCGAATTTTTATTTCATCGGGGAAATCTTCTTCTATCCTCTTCATTTCTTCCATGGATATAAAATCTCCGTAAGAAGGAGGCTGAATATGTTCTTTTCTGAGATAATTTTCCAGATCTTTTAAACTTTTTATCCTTTCCTGTATGCAGATATTCCCGAGTGTATCTTCCAGATATTCCTGAAAATCAATTCTGTCTTTACTGAAACTCTTCGGGGACTTATTAAATAACCTTTCAAGTTTAAAGGACAGTTCTCTTGATTCAGCAAGGAAATCATTCAGAATGGGATATCTTTTTGACATATTTGTACTGCTTTCAAGAAAAATATCTGTAATCTTCTGAAGGAATTCTCTTATTGTCGCCTCTGGCCAGCACCAATCCCAGAATTTTTTAGGGCATATCGTATTGTCTGAAAGTCTTATAAACCACTCACCACGACGGTTTTCAACCTGTGTTTTCGAAGCGAAAATTACTTCTTCCATTCCTCCTTCTACAGTGGAAGCACTGTCAGTAAAAGCCCGCATATGCTCTATATAACAGCTGTAACTGTTTCCGCTGTGGCTTTTTCTGACTTTTATAGGACTGTAGAGCATTATATTAAACACATGTTCCTGAAATAAACTTATATGTTCTCTATTCAACCGGGGAAGGGTTTCCGGACCTGGCATTTCCAGATGTTCATAAACTGATTTTGCCGCATTCAGAGCATTTGTTATGACATGAAGATTAAGCCCGAAAAGCTGCGCTTTTTCATTCATTTCTTCTTCAGAAAGACGATAAAACTGCCTTGCTATATTATACTTGGTAAGAAGGTCAGACTGGGCTACAGCAAATTTACGCCTTTCCAGAATTATTTCATAAGGTGTTTCATCAGGGAAAAACTTTTCCATATGATAGAGACCATGTGTGCCAAAACTCGCAGCAAATATAACTATATCACGAATCTGTTCGGGAGCTGTCGCTACAAACTGGGCCAGATTGTATTCCAGAGGAATCTTCATTACAACCTGGCCTTCTCTGGTGAGTTTTCCTTCTCTGTCTATAATTTTTCTTTTCTTCAATATTTTAACTGCATAGTTATATTCTCTTCTGTCTACATGGCTAATAAGCTCTATGTCATGAAGTTTTACCTCTCTGTCTGCCAGGATAATAGCCAGTTCATAGGGAGTATTGCTGGCAAGAGAATATGACACAGGCGTAGGCTTTATCGTATCAAAATTTATTTCTTCCCAGAAATAAGAACTGAGAACATAAACCTGACCTTCTCTGTAACGGCCGCAACGCCCCATCATCTGTATAAGTGAATTGGGAGGCAGAGGAGTTCTCTGCTGCCTTTTCACGCCCATATATTCACAGACAAAGATTTTTTCATTCACTACTATTACATCATTGAGGTCCAGCGTAATAGACTGTTCCGCCACAGGAGTGGAAAAGAGTATAAAAGGTTTATCCAGTTTTTCCTTATGGGCAAAAGGTTCCATCTCCTGGACATTAATACCTCCATGGAGATATTTGCATATTATATCATCACCGTAGACTTCTTCTATTTCAGCTGCCCATAATTCCGTTTCAAATCTGGTAGGAAGAAATACAAGGCACGAATGTCCTTTTTCTATTATTTTATCTTTTATATATCCCTTTTCTTTTTTATTTCCATAGAGAAAATCACTGAGATCTTTGAATATCTGTTTTTTACTTATAGGATAATTTATACCTGACACATAATGAACATCTGCGTCAAAATAATCCTTAATTTCCTTCGGATCAATCGTTGCACTCAGACACCACGGACGAAGACCCTGCCTTTTTATAAGCCCCATCGCTATTTCAAGCTGTTCCGATGTGGCATGTATTTCATCCAGTATTACCAGTTCGTCATACCATATCTGTTTATCTCTGAGCCAGTCAACAAGTATTCCATCGGTAACTTCAACGATGGGGGCATCGGGATTAATTTTCTGATCCCTGTTTATACATCCTACGGATATTGATTGTCCGTATATGTCTTCCATAGATTTCATTGCAAGATAACTTGCAAGTCTGGTAGGCTGCCTGACTATAATTCTTCTGAAGCCTCCTGTGAGGTGGGCCAGTACAGGTGTAACCATAGATTTACCACATGCAGTTTCACCAATTAAAATACCTGGCTGTGAAAAATCAAGTTCTCCCAGTATCTTACCTATCGGTAACTGAGCAGCAAAATCAGCTAGTTTATGAGCAAGTTCCATTTAATTTTTATCTCCGATTACTGAGTGCTAACAATATTTTATAACGATAGTAAGTTTACACAAAATATATTACCCTATCGATATCAAACATTGATTATTATTTCGTGACACGTGACGCGTGACGCGTGACGCGAGGAATTAATAGCCATAATATCCGGGCAACACTGAAATTTTTAATAAAATATTCTACAGGTTTCTCCATATTCCCCCTTTTTTGTTAAAGTTAATTTTTCTCATTCATAATATGTACAAAAATAATAAAAATTCATTTTGTAGGATTTTCTTTCAATATGTCGAATTAATTTTCTGATAATATTATGCGGGGGTATATATAGATAGGGTATGAGGAGATGAACAATGCCTACAGAAAAAATAATTTTAGTTGATGGTAATAAAATTTTAGGTAAAGCCTTCAGTATGTCTCTTATCGGTGAAGGTTATTCGGTTATCCTGATTGATAACGGAGAAGATGCTCTCTCACTGGCTACCTACGAAAAGCCTGATTTAATTATTATGGATCCTGTCATGTCAGGCATGAATGGATTTGAAGTATGTGTTAAATTAAAAGAAAAAGAAGTAACCGCATCCATACCTGTAGTTTTTCTATCCCGTTCTTTTGAGAATGACCATATAGAAAAAGCAAAAGAACTGGGCGTCATAGAATATCTATCCAAAAGGCAGTATACCCCTCTGAAATTATCAGACAAAGTAAAACAGGTTTTGTCCAAAATAAATGATGATAAGTTACGGGCAGTGATAGGCGATACAGCAGAAACAGAACAGGTAGGCTATGTGGTTGAACATGAAGACAGACCCGTACTTGATACCATAACAGTGTCCAGAGGAGACAGGCATTATTTATTTACGGCAGAAGAGATAAACAGTATCTGGGAAGCAAATAATAAATTTAAACAGATAGAGAAATCATATGCGGAGATCAAAGAACATTTTGATAAAATCTTCAATCAACTGGAAAAAGACAGAAAAAAAGCAATACTGCAGGATAAATCAATTCAGACAAGAAGAGAAGAATTACTTGAAGCAGAAAGAAATCTCAAAGAACAGGAAGACATATTATCTGAACTTAACAGCAAATTGAGGACTGTCAAATGGTACAGTATTTCTGAAAAAAGCAACACTCAGTCTACTGCAAGTAAATTAAAACAGGATATAACCGCTCAAAAATCTAAAATCAGTTCACTCCGACAGGAACTGCAGGAAAGTCAATCAAAAGCAGCTCAAAGTGCCCGTAATGTTGCAAAAAGTGAAGCAGAATTTTCCTCAATAGAAGATGAATTCAAAGACATAGAAAAAAAATACCTGAATCTAAAAAGAGAACTCTTAGAACGAATTACATCTACCGTATCTTCAGTAAAAGAAAGATTAGCAACAGAAGAAGATATAAAGAAAAGTAAAAAGGATACGGAGAAACATAAGATAAATGAAGTAATTGCTATTATAGAAAAAGAAGATATATTATTCTCAGATGAGGCAGAAAGAGAAACTATTATAATAGAAGACGGAGAAGAATACGAAGTTGTAGAAGAAGAGGATATAGAAGAAGGGGAGGAAGAATACGAAGTTATAGAAGAAGAGATAGAAGAAGGAGAGG
>JBEHWO010000434.1:0-5591 GCA_040217695.1 Vulcanimicrobiota bacterium
ATAGAGAAAAAAATATGATATAATTTATCAGCTATCAGCTAATCTTACTGACTGCCGGTAGACGTTAATTTAAATATATAATTCAGGAGGCATTTATGCTAAAAATTATAAATTTTGCTATTGCACTTTCTTTATTTTTGATGGTAGGCTTTTTAAGCCTCTCATCATTTTTGTTTACAGGAGGATGTGCCAGAGGACCATTCCCTACAGAAGTGCCCACATCTACGCCAACCTTTCCTGTAACTCCTACTGCAACTCCCGATCCTAATTCTACTCCTACACCCACACCCATTCCCGTAAAGGTTCTGGATATAAATTTTCAAATGAACGGGCAGATTAATATAAATAAAGGCTTTTATATATTTGCCTTCAGCCGTCCGGCACCCGGTCAGTCAGTAGCAGATCCTATATCGGTAAATGATACCTACTGGACTGATTATATAAGCCTCGGATTAAATCAGAGTTCCAATTTTGTAAGAAGAGAACGTATTACACCGGGTGACAGAAACAGTGACTGGAACCCGACTATATTTACTTTTACAACCGGTAGTTATTCAGGAAACAATATCCAGATTATCCTGCCTTTCAGTACCCTGGGAAATCCACAGAGTTTATATTTTGATATTATTACTACTGATTCCGGCGGAGTTCCAAGGGATGCGCTTGGCTTCGGCACAGGAACATTCTCGGACAGTTATAATATTGACATGACCAAGATAGGTGTAGCTCAAACATTAACTGATGTCCAGAATGATATAGTAACAAATCCTGCTCCACCGAGCGATTTTATGCCGGTTTCTTCATCTTATGATATAATTTCCGGACAGATAACGATAAAACTCCAGTAATATTATATGAGCATCGTAATGCGTTACGCATTACGATGCTCTATGCTCATTAAAATTGAAATGCCGGATTTGAAATTTGACTCTGAATATCCTGAAGGATTGGTAAAATAGGACCTTCCGGCGAAGCCCCTATTTTAAAAGTTTCATAAGGAAATGCTTTAATGGCAATCTGTAATACAAATTCATCCCTGTAGGTACGATACGCCATAGACCATAGCCAGCAATGGCAGTCTTTTGTCAGCTTAAAATCCTGATTTCCGAATTGATTGCTGTAAAAATTATAAGTACTTGCATATTCAAATCTCCATTCGGGATGAACGGTAAGATCAAGATGTGTATCGAAGGTCTGTGCTTTATGTTGATTTAAGTCATAGGCGAATCCAAAATTAAAAATCAGATTATTCCTGGGGCGAAAATCAAAACGTGTTACTATTGGATTAAAGGTCTCATTGGTTATATTATAACCGGTATTCAAAGAAAATTTCCATATATTTTCATCATAAAGTTCCATTTGATAGGACATGGAATGATAGGAAGACCCTACACCGTCAAAACTGAAAGGTGAATAACCGTTTGGTATATTTGATGAAAAATTCAGGGTACTTCTGAAATGATTTGCTATGTTATTATTCAAATTCATATTGGTATTAATTATATATCTGGCTTCTCCTGAACCGTAAAAAGTCTGATCCAGATAAGAACTTATACTGAAATTATGACCTTCCGCAAAATTAAAATTCTGATTGTAATTTAATTTTAAATTGCCTCTGGACATTTTTGTTTTTGTAGTCTGTTCATCATAATAACCGATACTGAATGATGCATTTATAGGTATTACAACATCGCCTATACTGAAAGGATTTGCCTGTGTGAACGTTACATCTGGCGTTTTCTGGGTAAAATACTGTGTATAATTCGAAGCACTGTAATCTACAACAAAATCCATATTTACAGGCCCCATAGGACTTCTTCCGGTAAATAATAATTTAGTCTGATTTCTGTCATCTGAAGTCGGGTTGCTGTCATTTACATTATTAAGCTGAATATTTGTAGAGAATGTATCAAAAAATGTATGGGAATGTGTTAGATTGAAGGAAGTATTTGTATTTAAGCTGGAACCTTTAAAGTATCTTGTACTGAAATTTGTACTGCTTTTTTCTCCTCTGTAGTTCAATGTAAGGTTGGAACTTATATTCGGGTTAGTTACAAGTGCTATACCTGTATTTTTTGTTACATTTACTGAAAAATTCATGGTCAGAGCATCTGTAAGACTTTGATTGTGACGAAAATTGAGTTGATTGTTAACTATATTATTCTGTGAACTCTGCCGGAGATATGAAAAAGAACCTGTTCCTGTCTGCCCGACTCTGTAATTATGCGTAAGACCGTAACTTACCCCCAGATTACTGGCATAATCTATATTTGTGCTGCCATAGTGATTATTACTCAAATAATAATAAAATAATTGTTTTACGAAAAAACCTTCAAATTGATTATATCCTATTCTGGGAAGAAATTCCTGTCTGGCCCTTTCCTTCAGAGAAACAAGTACAATAGGTAGCCATAAGAGTTTATAACCTTTATAATATACACTTACACTTCTGGCCACTACCTTGTCTCCCGGAGTAACGTCGATCGAACCGGCACTCATATCGTAATGTTCATTCGGATGGGGCATATCACATGTTGTGAAATCTCCCTGATCAAGGAAAAGGTTTTCCGGCTGTGTAGATGTTTCTTCTCCTCTGAAAAAGATATAATCACTGGCATTATTACCTTTTAATTTGAAATTTTTTGTTTTTCCTTTACCTCTGAAAAGGATACCTTTTTTTTCTCTCAAATTATAGGTTAATAACTCTCCCTGTGCCTGATCGCCCTGATCTCTTAAATATACATTGCCAAAAGCTCTTATTATTCTTTCATGTTTCTGCAGTTCTGCCTGATCAGCTTCAATCTCTGTGCCTTCATAAGTGATTTTTACCCTGCCTTCCGCTACTATCCACCCTTCTTCATCAATGGAAACCTTATCTGCTTCCAGCGAAGTCTTAACTTTTTCCTGTGCACTCACACAGGTAAAGGGAAATAAAAATATTAAAATAAAAATAAAAAATTTTTCTTTCCAGAAAATCATCTTCACAAAATCACCTGCAGATAAATACTTTTAATGGTTACTCAAGTTTTTATCTTTATGTTTCAAACTTTTATCTAATTATCTAAACATCTTCATGTCTGGAGCTTACATCACAGAGGGTTTTTTCCGGAAATTCTATTTCCATATAACCTGCTTCCTCTATATGTTCGGCTATGATATTATGTTCTTCTTTTACTGACTTCTTTTGTTTTTCTATTACTGTATTTATTATCTCTTTAAGCTTTTCCCATGTAACAAATAACTTTTTCCGGCATGATTTCCACAGTATTTCTATGGATTTTCTGTCAAAAGAATATTCTACATTAAAAAGAAGTATAACCCCGAGAGTTCCTATTATTATAACGGGACACCATGCTCCCAGAAACGGTGATATAATACCATTTCTTGCAAAAGCTCTTCCTATAGACATTAAATTATAATATACAAATATCACGCCAAAACTGTAGGCTATTCCCATCATTTTACCGCTCCTGGGTGCTTTTACGCTCAGAGGTGCTCCTATTAATGCAGTAATAAGGCTTGCCAGAGGTAAGCTGAACTTTATCTGATAATCTACCTGAAATTCTCTTGTATCCTGCCCGCTGTCAGCCATTTTATCTATCTGTTTCTTCAATTCTTCCGTAGTCATTTCTGCAGGAGTTTTTTGCATGGCAAAAAAATCTTTCACATCAATATCTACCTGAAGTTTGAAATCATTGAAATTTGCCTGCCATAATAATTTCCCGTCTTTATCGAATTTATGTATTGAACCATTGGAAAGATACCAGCATTTATCATCCCATGTAGCCTGTTTTGCAGTTATTATTTTGGGAAAATCTCCGTCATTCATATCAAAGATCATAATATCCTGGAGAATTTTATTCTGTTCATCAACTACATGAACATAAAATGTCTGGTTATTTGGTCCTCTCTGGAATACATTCGAATGAATAAGAGGTACCTGCTGTTTCAATATCATATTTCTGACTATATTTTCAGATTTATGGCTTGCCCAGGGAACAATTCTTTCATTTGTTAAAAATGTTATACCGCTTAATGTAATTCCTACTATAAGAAAAGGAAGCATAATCCTCGGGAAACTTATTCCTATGCTCCTCAGAGCTGTTATTTCATTGGATGCAACCATACCGCTTATACTTAAAACAGTTCCGAATAAAATTGCAACAGGTAAGGTTAATACCATAATTGCAGGCATTCTGAGAAGCATCATTCTGGCTACTACACCAAAAGGAATATTTTTATTTACAATAACATCTGTTAAAAGAAATAATATATGACTTACCATAAAGATTAAAAATCCAAGTATGGCAATCAAAAAAGGTCCTGCCAGTTCTCTGAGTAGGTATTTATCTAATATTTTCATAATGTTTTAGCTAAAAAAGCTCACCTCATTTTACTTAATGAATGATAATTTTGCAACTACAAAGTTAAATATTTTAAGGGCAAATTTTATGCCAAGTTTTTAAAGGATTTTATAACATATGGGATGAATGTTTTATAATTGTGTAAAAAATGACAGGTAAGTAGAGAATTTTATTCTATACTTTTTGCATAGATAATTGCCTTAGGGGCTGTCAAGAAATAACCCAATCATATTTACGTCTATATCGTGACGCGTAACGCGTGACGCGAGGATGATAACCGTTCTAACAATTTGCCAGGGTTATTTTCTTACAGTCTCTTATTGAAGAATTTCAGCGGCCAGAACGAAATTATCGGTAAGAGGATTATGTGTTTTCTGATGGGCTGACTGCTGAAAAGCCCTGTGTATTTATCTGTGTAAAGGAGTATATTGAGTGAGGAATATTTTATGAAAAAGATAGGAATAATAGGCGGAACGTTCAATCCTGTTCATAACGGGCATTTGTTTATTGCAGAAGAAATACGTGTATCTATGGGATTTACCGGGATTATATTTATACCCAATAAAATTCCACCCCATCGTACAGATGTTGATTTAGTGAGTGAAGAGCACAGGTGGAATATGTTAAATCTGGCAATAAGTAATAATGTTTTTTTTGAAAGCTCAAGGGTCGAATTTGATAGACAGGGAGTATCATATACGGTTGATACGGTAAAATATTTTTATGAGCTTTATCATGGAGACTCCCTTTTCTTCATCACAGGAACAGACGCTCTTTTAAACTATTCGTGGTATAGTTTCCCCGAACTGATGGAAATGCTAGAAGGTTTTATAACTATATCCAGACCCGGATATGACAGAGAAATTCTTCTCAATAAAATAGAAACAAATTACCCTTTATGTGCAGATAAAATAATAGTGGTTAACAGCCTTCTACTTGAGATTTCATCGAGTGATTTACGAAAGAGATTAAAAACAGGCAAAAGTATAAAATATCTCATTCCTGATAAAGTAGAAAAATATATTTTAGATAAGAAACTTTATATTTAATTAAAATGTTCTACTATCTTGACAAGAGATAATATAGTATTTATAATTATTAACCATGTTGATAAGCCTATTGTAAAATGCTTGGAAGTAGTGTTATTATATGGATTTAAAGATAGATGTTGCAGAAGTAAAAAAAAGCAAAATAGTGAAACTATCCGGTTCATATAAAGGAATCCTC
>JBEHWO010000435.1:0-5590 GCA_040217695.1 Vulcanimicrobiota bacterium
GCCGAGGCGTCAATTACCGGATTCTTTTTTTTATTACTATTCAAATATACCTGTTATAGGAACTATTATTGCTCTGGAAGAAAACATGGATGTTGAAAAAAACCGTATAGAACTTGACAGGATATGGCTTCAGAGGGTTCTCTATTTCTTTAATATAAAATATATTATTTTTCAGCCTCCCTTTAATAATAATTCTGCCGTCAGGGATTATATCAGTAATATGATGAAGGTGAAATCAGTCAGCTCTGATATCCCCGAAGTCTATGAAGTTTTCAGAGAAAAAATCGACCTGTCTTCTATTAATATAGATATAAATGAACCTGCTTCTATCCTTTATATGCTGGAAGGATGGGAATGGGCTGATGAGAAAGGCGATTTTTACTATAAAAGTAATATGAAAAAAACTGTAATCATGGTTCCTCTGAGCAATGATTTTTCTTATAAGATGTCTCTTACACTGGGCGGAACACAGAACAGTTCCGTAATTATGGCAATGAACGGGAAAAAAATTGCTGAAATAAATGTGACGGAAAAGACAGAAACATATGAAATTGATCTGGCCGGTTATAAGTTTAATAGATTGAATAAATTCGAATTTATTCAGGAAAATTTTATAAAAGAAAAAACATTTTTAAAAGTCAGGCAAATAAATTTTTTAAAAAAGCATTAATGAAAATTGAAAAAAATTGAAAGGATTAAAGATTATTCCGAGCATGGTTAAAAATATTTCCGTAAAGCTTGTTCTGTTAACTCTCTTTCTTATTTTTATATTTGCCTTTTTAAGGTTCTATGGTCTGGGACATGAAAGTCTCTGGACCGATGAAGCCTTTTCAGCCCTCTTTCCTGCCGCGCCTTTTAATGAGTGGTTATGGCTGAAATATGAGGTTCATCCTCCTCTTTATTATGTTTTAATGCATTATTTTCTTATGTTCGGACATGATGAATTTACTGTCCGTCTTCCTTCAGCTATATGCGGCATAATTACTCTCATATTTGCCTTTAAACTTGCAGACGGAAAGGAAAATTCGTCTGAACCCTTATTGACATTGATATTACTTGGTTTGTCCTCTATGGCAATATCTATTGACCGTCTTGCCAGAATGTACTCGCTTCTCTGTATGCTCTGTGTCGTGGCTGCTTTTTTCCTGAAAAAAGCATTGTCTCAGGAAAAAGCTATTCTGCCATGGATCGGTTATGTAACGGTCTCTGTTGCCCTTCTTTATACTCAGTACAGTGCTTTTATATTTTTATTTTCTGTAAATATATATTTCTTTATATTCTGGAAACATACGGGCAAATATCTTGTTAAATGGATTATATGCCAGATATTAATAGGCCTGTCTTTTCTGCCCTGGTTAAACATGTTTCTTGGACATATGTCTGCGGGCGGAGGGCAGTTATTACCTGCACCTGATATGAAAATAATCTCCGATGTTTTTATTCGTTTAATTTACGGAGGAATATTTTCCATACCTGTATCGTGCTATCCATTTCTCTTTATTCCGGTTTTTATAATCTTCTATTTCGGAGGAATCATTGATTGTAAAAAACGGAATAAATGGGATTTTTATCTCCCGGTGTGTTTATTTATAATTCCTCTTATCATTACTCTCTCAATATCTATATTTACTTCCAAGAAGATATTCTCGGAAAAACATTTTTATTATGTTATTCCATTCCTTTATATTATTCTGGCCAGGGGTATAGACCATATAAGATATAAAACCAGTAACCGTATCGCCATGGTTCTTATGTTATTATTTCTGTCCCTGAATATATCCTCTGTTTATAACAGGTTTTTTCTCGAAAAACATCAGAATGCTGATTGGCGGGCATCTGTGGCTCAGATGGAAAGTCTGGCCACGAAAGGTGACGTTATACTCATTCAGGATTCTCTTCAGTGTAATGCTTTTTACTATTATAATAAAAAATCTTTCCCTTCTTATACCATAGGGCCGGAAAATGTTCCTGACGATATTGCCGCTCTGGCAGGCAGCTATGATAGAATATGGCTGTTTCGATGCCTTGACTGGCTCAGTGATCCACGGGGACTTGTGAGAAAGTGGCTTTCGGAAAACTGTATCTTGAAAGAAAGGTATGTTTATTTCAGGATTGACAGGGGAAGCATTATTACGGTGGAACTTTATGAGTGCAGGAAAAGGTGATACTTTATGAATGTCATCATTGACTGCTATTGTAAAATGCTATATACTATTTTGAATATATAAATAAGGTGAATTTTTTAGAAAAATTTTATAGTTCATAATATATATGCTCCCGTAACGCGTAACGCGTGACGGGAGGAAGAATTTTTATTACATGCTTATGAGCAGGTCAGTAAAGAATCTTTAAATAAAGAGTCAAAATTAAAAGAACAGGGTGAAATGTATATGGGAAAAATTATAGCTATTGCAAATCAAAAGGGCGGAGTCGGGAAAAGTACTACTGCCGTTAATCTGAGTGCCTGTCTTGCCATGAAAGGAAAGAAAGTCCTTCTTGTCGATATCGACCCTCAGGGCAATGCCACGAGCGGTCTTGGTATTGAGAAACATAAAATTAAAAACTGTATTTATGATGTTCTTGTAAATCAGATGTCTGTCGGGGATGTCATAAAAAAGACAGAGGTAGAGAACCTCTGTATGGTACCGTCCACTATAAGACTTGCAGGGGCAGAGGTTGAACTTGTTTCAAGACTTGCAAGAGAAACAATACTTTTAAAGAGTTTAAAAAGTTTTAATAATGGTTATGATTATATACTGCTTGACTGTCCGCCTTCTCTGGGTATACTTACAATGAACAGTCTTACTGCTTCCGATTTTGTTCTCATACCGATACAGTGTGAATTTTATGCCCTTGAAGGTGTAAGGCAGTTAGAAGACATTATTAAGATGGTAAAAAGACATGTCAATCAGAACCTGGAAATAGGGGGAGTAATTCTTACCATGTTCGATCCCAGGACAAACCTTTCTCATCAGGTGGCAGAAGAGGTAAAGAAATATTTTGGTAAGAAAGTATTTGAAAGTGTTATACCCAGAAATGTTCGTCTCAGCGAGGCTCCGAGCCATGGTCAGCCGATCAGTATTTATGCCCCCACATCCAAAGGAGCTGAAGCATATATGAAACTGGCTCTGGAGGTGCTCAACATTGAGTAAAAAAGGACTTGGTAAAGGGCTTGGAGCTATATTTTCACAGGTTGATATAACATCTTCGGAAGAAGAAGGGATAGCACAGATTAACATAGATGAAATAACACCCAATCCCTACCAGCCGAGAAAAGATTTCGATGAAGAAGAACTTCAAAACCTTGCAAATTCTATAAAAGAACATGGTTTAATACAGCCTGTAGTAGTAGTAAAAGAAGGTGACCTTTATAACCTTGTTGTGGGAGAGAGAAGATTGAGAGCCGCACAGAAGGCGGGGTTGTCTGAAATCCCAGCTTTAATAAAGAAAAAAGAAGAAGTACGCCTTCTGGAAATGGCTATTGTAGAAAATATTCAGAGAGAAAACCTGAATCCCCTGGAAGAAGCGGAAGCTTTCGGACAGCTTGCGGAAGAATTCGATTTGACCCAGGAACAGCTTGCCGTAAAAGTAGGGAAAAATCGCTCCACTGTGGCCAATATACTCAGATTACTCCATTTACCTGCAGAGATCAAGGAATGTCTCAGGAAAGGTCTTATATCTTCAGGACATGCAAGGGCTATTCTTATGCTGGACAGGAAAGACGCTCAGATACTGTTCTGTGAAAAGATCATAAAAGAAGGGCTTTCGGTAAGGCAGGCTGAAGAACTGGCAGGGAAGAACGACCGGGAGAAAAAGAAAAAAATAAGTAAAGTTTATAAAACTGTAGAGGTTATGGATATACAGGAAAATCTGCAGAAGGTGTTTGGTACAAAGGTGGAAATAAAGCACAGAGAAAAAGTAAATAAAGGTAAAATAGAAATATCCTATTATTCTCTGGATGATCTTAACAGATTACTGGATATGATGGCAACGCTTGCTTCAGATGTGAAGCTGGAAGATCTGCTTTGAAACCACAGTTCTATATATTGAGAGGATGATTGTATTGAGTAAAAAATTATTATTATGTTTTATCATATCTGTTTCATTGTTTTCATTGTTTTTTTCAGGATGTAAAAAGGAGACGGAAGAAGAAAAGGTAACAAAAGTACTGACACAGTATTATGAAGCGATAAAAAAGGAAGATTATTCCACCGCCTTAGGTCTTATGACAGATGCGGCACAAAAGTATTTCGGCAGTGCCGAAAATTTCAAAAGTACCTTTCAGGTGCCGGGAATAAAAGTTATAAGCTATAATATTACCAGCATATTTGTAGATAAAGACAATAAGGCAAGGACTCAAACCAGTATAACCTATAGTATCGCAGGTGTTTTTTCCGATAAGCCTGTTGAAACCAGCGAAACGAAAAAAGACGGACTTACCAGAGAAAATGGCAGGTGGAAAATTGATGTTAAATTCGGACCCTATAAATGTGTAAATGTTAATAAAGAAATTGAACATTATGACCTCAAATTAAAGGTATATGCCATAGATATTTATCCTGATTATGTTACTGTAAATGTATCTTTTAGAAATACCGGTAAAGAGAATATATTTATATTGCCTTATAATAAACTGACAACCCTTACATGTGACGGCAAACAGGTACTTCTAACTGTGGATCTGCCTTTTTCCCTCGATCCCAATCTCTATAAAGGAGTAACAATACCGGGAGGAAAAGTTGCGCCGGGATTTATAAACTTTAACGGCAGAATTGCTCCTGATGCGAAGAAGCTCGATCTGAAAATAGACGGAAATTTAAATATTGTTAAAAAAGCGAAATTTGTACTTGAACTGAAAGATATAAATCTGTAAAATATAAGTATAGTTTATGACTTGTTATATAAGTGATCGTGACGCGTAACGCGTTTAGAAGCCCGGACATAAACCATGGGTATTACGAAATGTGCGGATAGTTATGAAAGTGACTATAAATATATCTGCAGGGAGGGGAGATTATGAAAAAAATATCGATTACTCTTATATTAATCATCATTTGTTTCTTAATATCCTGTAAAGGTAATTCTATGCCGGAGATAAAGATAGACCGGGAAAAATTCGAAGGTAAGAGTATGTCTGTCGATAAGGTAGTTTATCTGGAGGCAGAACCTTTTCTGAAAAAACTCCACCTGACTCCTTCTGTGGAAGGCGGGAAAATACGTTCAGGTTATGAGGAAATAGATAAAAAAATTGAAAAATATTACCTGACAAAAGACGGTGTTATTTACATAGCAGCTCTGGATGTGTCAAAAGCACTCGGTGCTACCGGCACATTTATGGCCGAATACAATACTCTCAGTATAAATACTGCAAATATGCCCCCTCTTCCTGTAAAAAAAGGAGTTTCTACCGGTGACGGCGCAAACCAGTTGAATCCGGGGCAATATATAAACAGGGCAGTTGATGCAAAAAAACAGGTAGATCAGTTTCAAAATCAATAATTTTGATGACGAAGAAATTCTGATGAAGAAACTGCTCCCGTGACGCGTAATACCATCGGGCTATCAATTTTAGAGTAGTTCTAAAAAGTTT
>JBEHWO010000436.1:0-5585 GCA_040217695.1 Vulcanimicrobiota bacterium
CCGCGTAATGGGGCCCAGTTTTATGATCCAGTCCGGATCTCCTATAGTCATAACCATTACCTCCCTTTAAAAATATTCAATTACATTTTTATTCAACCAACTGCAGAAAAAAACCTGCAAAAACAGACAGAAAAATCAAAGCCAGTGAGAGCAAATTTTCTCAATTTATTATTCTACTAATTCTCAAAAGAAAATTTATGAAGAGACTAAAGAAGTTATTATAATGTTATAATAAAATAAAGATTTCGAGACTGACCATCATTAAATAAGCAAGTAAAATAAAGTGAAAAAAAAGCTTTGAAGAAGTAGAAGCAGGAAACTTCACAGCTATGAAGAACCTCTCAAAATAGAGTAATTCACCTGTTTTAGTTTTTGACACACCACTGGCTTCCCAATGGGAAATCATCGGGAAACGAATGAAACAAAATAGGAATCCAATAAGAATCTATAATTATAATTTCCTTGTAAATACTTAACTTTTAAAAAATAATCAGTGAAACTCCATTAAGAAATAGGTTAGGAAACGAGTGAGACACCAATGAGAAACCAATTTACCATTGAAGAAATTATTAAAATTACAGGTAAAAGTAAATCCACTATATACCGAGATATAAAAAAAGGAAGACTGAAAGTTAAACAGGGAGAAAAACGTGGAAAACCTGTTTATCTTATTACAAATAAAGAATTAGAATCTTATAACGGGAAACCAATAGGAAATAAATGGGAAGCCAGTGAAACACCAATAGGAAATAAATGGGAAGCCAATGAGAAACCAGTGGGAGACCAGAATAATGTAATAACCCATGAAACCTTAGTAAAAGCAATAGAAGAAATTTTTTCCCAACAGGAAACCAGACTTATAAAACCACTAGAAGATCAAGCTATGTTTTTAGCCGGAAAGTTAACAAATGAAAATCAGTTTTTAAAACAACGATTAGAGACAGTCCTAGAAGAGAATAACCAGCTACGGGAGCAAATAAAAGCTCTTCCCGGCCCAGTTGAATCTATCCAGCAGATCTTAGTGGAAAATACCGAAAACTTATCTATGCTTCAAAAAGGAAAGGAAGAACTACTCAACAGATTAAAAGAAAAGGAAAAAGCACTGGAAAATTATATCTCCCTATCTTTACAGTTAGAATCTACCTCACAAAAGCTCCAAGAAAAAGAAGATGAAATGAAATCCACAGAAGCACTGGTAAAGAAAGAAAAAGGTGAAATGGAATTCAGATTACTAAGGGAAAAAGAAGAAGCTCTAAAGGAACAAAAAGCAAAACTGCTACAAGAGAAAGCAGAGGCAGAAGCCAGGATAAAAGCTAAAACAGAAGAGCTGGAAGCAAAACTGAAACAAGAGGAAGAAGAAAAAGCCATGGCAAAAGCTGAAGCAGAGGAAGCCAGGAAACAATTAAAAGAATTACCAGCTCCTGTAGAATCCATACAGACGATATTACTTGATAATGCCAATAATATAAAGGCACTGGCTAAAGAGAAGGATAAATTTCAGTCAGTGCTAAAAGAAAGTGAAGCAACTATAAAGGAAAAGGAAAGGGCTCTCAAAGAACTGGATGAACTTCGCCGGCAGGAGGTAGAACAGCTAAAGAAACAGGCCGAGGAAGAGAAAGCCAAACTCAAGGCAGAGGCAGAAGAAGAAAAGAAAAAGATTGCAGAGGCCTGGAAGAAAGAACTGGAATTTGCAAAGAAGCCATGGTGGAAATTCTGGTAATAAGTAATTTATATGGATATAAATCTGACAACTATAAATTTTGATGAACTTTATGAAAAAGCTAAATCTGTAATCAATCCGAGGAAGCTTTCTGAATATGCAGAAGCCGGCGGTGTCGGTGCTGCTATTCTTTCTGAAAGCGGAATGGTATATACCGGAGTATGTATTGATACTGCATGCTCTATGGGCCTCTGTGCAGAACATGCAGCAGCTGCTGCTATGGTAACTGCAGGAGAAAACAGAATAGTCAAAATGATTGCTGTTAACTGGGACGGAAATATCTTACCTCCCTGCGGTCGTTGCCGTGAATACATAAGCCAGCTTCATGCAGATAACCTGAACACTGAAGTAATGGTCAAGGAAGGTGTAATAGCAACAATCCAGGAATTATTGCCTTATAACTGGCAATAGAATTTTTAGTTTAGATATCCGGTTTTATTATTTCAAATATATTAAAAATTTAAAGTATGGTAATTTTGCCCATCCTCTCAAAAGATCAACAAAACTTTCACAAGCTATGCCAGATAGTAATATCCTTAAAGACGTTTTCTATCCATTTATTAATGATAACTTCAAAAAAGATAGATATCCGTCATTACTTGGTTTATAGCTTTTCCAAATGTCCTTAGTGACCAAAATTATCCATTTATTATACAAACCTATTATAATGTTTTTATCAATAGTGCAACGGTTCGTTGCACTATTTTAGGCATAATTCAACATTCAGGGGAAATCTTCCACAGAAAAGTTTCACACAAGCAGTATTCACAAGGATTTTATTGGAAATACAATATACAAACCAGTGGCAAATAAAACAGCAGAATTTCCTACTATCTACTCTTTTTCAACAGAGCCTACATTAAAAATATCTGCCACACCTGTCCCGGTCATAAGCTTTGCTGCTGCCGCCAGATGATTGGGCACATGAACAAGAAACTTCATGAGGATTTCTTCCGGAGATTCATATTCTTCCGGGTTCTGATAGAACTGGCAAAGATTATCCAGATCATTAAGCCAATCAGTCATATGAAATGCAATGTCTTTAGAAGCATTATTATCATACTTACCGGAAGATTGTAGAGATAACTCTATCTTTTTTCTAATTTTATCCAGTTCAAAAGTCATTTTTTGTCTCCAGGGACAGCTCGGATCACTGCATGGTTCATCGGGATCATATTCACCATGTTCATACTCCAGATGGAAACATATCCAGTGCATCTGTTCATATACATCATCATAGTATTTGGAACCTTTAATTACAGGCCTGTTACATCTTTTACAAATTTTTACCATAAATAATAATCGTTCCTCCATTATCAAAATTATTATCAGAAATAAATTTACACAAACCACCCTTTATGATAAGATATATTATCACGAAAAGGGAAGTGTTGCAATGAGTATCAATTATGGATATGTAAGAGTAAGTGCCAGCCAGGAAGATTTAACATATCAACTGGATATCCTTAAAGATTATAAATGCAAGGAAACCATAACGGAAAAAATATCAGCTACAAAAACTGAAAGACCTGGACTGGACCAGTTGAAAGATAAAGTAAAACCCGGTGATACAATAGTAATAGAAAGATTTTCAAGATTAGGAAGAAGTACGAAAGACCTGATTGAACTGATTGAATATTTTGTAAATAATGAGGTTAATCTGATAAGTATAAAAGAAAACTTTGATACAAGCACATCTCATGGCAAAATAATGCTCTCTACATTCCAGGCATTCAGTCAATTCGAAAGAGATCTTATCACCCGTAGAACCAGGGAAGGACTGATAAAAGCAAAAGCTATAGGAAGAAAAGGAGGAAGACCCAGGGTAAAAAACAATAATGTCGAAAAAGCTCTGGAACTATATAATACAAAGGCTTACAGTATAAGTGAAATTTTAGAAATGTCCGGGATAAGCCAGGCTACACTATATAGATATATAAAAAGAGCAAAAGCTCAAGATAATAAACCTCCTGTAGAGATTGAAAAGACAGCTAAAGTAAATATGTATCTCAGGGTTGAGAATAATAGTAAATTCGTTCGTGGTAAGAAAAAAGTAAGAGAAAATATAGAGAGATATTTAATAAATCATTATAATATGAGAAAATTAACAAATAACAACTGGGACTATACTCTATATGTCAAATATAAAACTATTGATGAGTTAACAAAAGAAGTTTATGACATACTTCGTGAATTGAGTGATGAAGCCGAATGGCGTAACTGTTTTATTGAGGATGACACAAATTGTGAAGAACTTGGATTAAGCTGGTAATAATATTGCTATTTTTGTTCTACTACAGACCACTGCATGTGAGTAAAGCTTTACTTTTTACCAGGAAATATCCCTCTGTCTAAGGAATTAGACCCGAATTGCGGTATAACAACCATTAGTTCAGCTCCCCTATTGTACTTTTTGCGGCGATGGGCAAAAAAGACAATAGGATTTATTTATCAAAACAGGTCGTTTTTGATAAAATCATGTAGTATCTTATCAGATAAAATTTTAACGTCTTACCGTACCTTTTGACGCGAATCTGCTTGGCGCCCCGAATTAATAAAACTGTTATTACATGCCATATTGCAAGTGCTAAAGAATGCATTTTTGTCAAAATGCTGCATTGCAAAATGGCTCTATTTTGCTCTCAAACGAGTTTCTTAAAACTTGTTAGTATGATTTATCATTTTCTGGATTTTGATACGTATAAAGCGAATTTAAGAGCATCTAAGTCACGATACCAGGATATGCTTTCTTAAATTCTGTTAATACGATATTTTCCAGTGCAAGTTTCTTTGCCTCCCCCTCACACATAAAAGACAGCCCTCTCTGTATTTTCTCATCATTAGTTATATTTGTTATAACTGTGTTTAGTTTATCAGGACAAGTTTTAGTGAGTGTTGTAAGGATCTCCTCAGTTGTGATAGAATCTTTCTCTTCCTTCCAGAATTCATTTACATATTTCCTGGTCTTTTCGACAGATGGAGCTGCACAGTGTGCAGGAGCTGAATTATTGAAAGCATTGGGAGCAGTCTGGTTTAAAGGTGATACATTCTTTACTTGTTCATTATTCACGGAAGTAAGGAAGTACCTGTCAGGTCTAATGGGATTATATTTACGTATTCTATCAGTAATTGTCTGTGTAATAGCCTGTACCTGTTCTTTATTAAATCCCTTAGAAGAAAGTACCTTATGACCTTCTGCTATAACTTCAGGAGAAATACTGAAGCCGGATGTTCCCTGTGTATGTTCAGCAGGAGCTGGTGACGTAGCAGTAGAAGCAGGCTTAATGTCAGATAAAATATTACCCAGAGCAGAAAACTCACCTTTATCTGCAGTGCCGGCGGGGCTTAGTAAATTAATATCTAGTGTATTCGGATTATTTTCTTTAGAACTTATACATCTTTCTTCTATAGAATAACTACAATTAAGAGAGTTTTCTATATTATTTTTTTCCGGTGTTTTTTCTTTTTTAGTTATATTTGTAATAAGATCAGTCGGATCTGATTCTTGATGATCTTTTTTTGATATTGATTCTTGATTTGATACGAAATTGGTATCTGATTTTATATGTTGAGATACATTTTTGGTATCTAATTCTGGCAAATCAGATACAGTTTTAGTTTTGGATTTATGAGATACACGTTTAGTATCTAATTCACTGAGTGACAGAATGATATCTATTTTTAAAGATATTATACTCCCCTCACCTTTAACATGGGATTTTACCATACCTATACAATTCTTCTTTTCCAGTTTATTCAGAGCTGTAACAACATGAGGCTGAGCTATACCAGTTTTATCAGCTAAATATCTGGAAGCTAATTCTTTTGTTAAAGTCAATCTGGTATCAGGATAAAGATATGTTTC
>JBEHWO010000437.1:0-5543 GCA_040217695.1 Vulcanimicrobiota bacterium
CATAATACAGTCAAAATGTCTATCCAGAAAGATTTATGTAGGATTGATAAAACAAAAAGGGAAATCTCACATTCCCTTCATAAAACGACTCTAAAAATTTACTTTCCCCTGATCCTGTTAAACCATATCATGAAATCATCAAACTGTGCATAAAGAACAGGTATGACAAGAAGGGTAAGGAGGGTGGAAAGGGTAAGCCCTCCTATTACTGCTATAGACATGGGCTGCCTCAATTCTGCGCCGGAACCTATTCCCAGAGCCACAGGGAAAAGAGCAAATATTAAAGCTGCCGTAGTCATAAGTATTGGTCTGAGCCTCGTAGGTCCTGCCTGTTTCAGTGCCTCATCCCTTTCCATTCCTCTCCCTCTCAGGGTGTTTGTGTAATCAATAAGCAATATGGCATTTTTTCCTACCAGTCCTATGAGCATGATAAAACCAAGCATAGTAAAAATACTCATGGTAGCACCTGTTAAAAACAAAGCAAGAAATCCTCCTACCATGGCCTGAGGAAGGGCAAACATAATAATAAAAGGATTTATGTAAGACTCAAATATTGAGGCCATTACAAGATATACAAGAATTATAGCAAGCAACATAGCCTGAAGCATAAACCCGTAGGTCTCTACCATAATCTTTGTATCTCCTCCGAATTTTACCGTTACGCCGGCAGGTAATGTAATCTCTTTTGCTATGGTTTTATTTATTTCTACCTGTACATTACCGAGAGCAGCACCCTTTGCAAGTTCTGCTTTAACAATAACGGCAAGCTGCTTATTTCTGTGGTCTATATTATTGGGAGCAGGTTTTGTCACAAGATTTGCCACATTTTTTATATAAACAGGTTTTCCTTTTATATCTCCTATATATATGTTCCCTGTCTGCCAGTTTTCTTTTCTGTATTTTTCCTGCAGTCTTACACGTATATCATATTCTTCTCCGTATTCTCTGTATTTTGTGTCAGTATTGCCTGCCACACTGGTTCTCAGTATAGAACCTATATATGCCACAGTAAAGGGCGTAGAAGCAAGTTTCAGCCTGTCCACAATGACCTTTGTTTCAGGTTTGCCTTCTTTCCAGCTCATAGTAACATTTGTAGTGCCTGACGTACGTTCCACTATGCCTTTTACTTTCTCTGCAATATCCAGAAGTGTATCCCTCTGAAATCTGTTACCTGTAACTTCTATCTGCACCGGTACGTCACCTGTGCCGAGTGATGCCGGATAAGTTACTATTATATCATAAGGTATGGGTGAAAATTTTTCAGTCATCAAGCGGCCTATTTCATAAGCACTCCTTTCTCTATCACCCCTCTGCCCTATATCTATACTGATTGAAGCATATTCAGGTCCCTGGGCACCTGAGGATATAAGGCTCCCTGCCTCTGCTCCGACACTTGTAAATACAGACCTGATTTCAGGGAAATCCTTTTTATTGCAGATTATTTCTTCTATTTTCTTTGTAATTCTATCTGTTTCTGTTACATTTACAGTTGTCGGTAATTCTACTTTAACAAGTATTTTACCCTGATCATCCTTTGGGGCAAATTCAACCTGAATATGGGGAGCTACGAAAATCAGTGATACAACAAGGGAACCCATGCCGACAAGAACTACAAGCCATCTGACTTTTAACGCTTTATCAAGAAATGCTCTGTAGAAACAATCAAGACCGTTATAAAATCTGTCGAAGAGGACAAAAAATTTCTCTAAAACATTTTTCTTCTTCTCTTCACTTTCACTTTTTAACCATCGAGAAGCAAGCATAGGAGTAAGGGTATAGGAAGTAAAAAGGGAAAATAATGTAGCAGATGCAACTGTAATACCGAAAGAAAAGAATAATCTTCCTACAATGCCTCCCATAAAAGCGACAGGAAGATATATGACACAGTCAGTCATTGTTATGGCTATTGCTGCAAGACCTATTTCTGTTCTTCCATCATAGGCCGCAGTTTTCGGGTCTTTCCCCATTTTAAGATGTCTGTGTATATTTTCAAGAACCACTATGGTATCATCTATAAGAATACCTATGCAGAGTGTAAGACCCATAAGAGACATCATATTAAGAGTCTGACCTGCGGCAAAAAGTATAATAAATGTTGCAATCATCGGAGAAGGAAGGGCTATAATTACAATAAAAACAAACCTGAAATTATGGAGAAATATAAAAATCACCAATACGGCAAGAAGGCCTCCGAGGAGTAATTCATGGAATACGGATTCTATGGAGTTTTTTATATTTATTGACTGGTCATCACTTATCTTTATTGTAAGTTGAGGATAATCTTTTTTTACTGATTCCAGTTCTTCTTTTACTGCTTCAACTGTTTTTAAAGTATTGGCACTTCCCTGTTTTCTTATAGTAAGACCCACACTATCAACACCATTAAGTCTTGTAAAAGCTTCTCTGTCTGCATTTCCGTCTATTACATCTGCAATATCGGACAGTCTTATACTTTCCATGCCATTTTCAGTCATTTTTGAAATTCTTAAATTCTTTATTTCATTAATACTCTGAAATTCTCCCAGAAGTCTTATGGCATTTTCCTGGATCCCGGGCTTCATATTACCGCTGGGAACATTTAAATTTGCTGCATGGAGAAGATTCTTTAATTCAGCTATTGTCATAGAATGGGCTACTAATCTTTCCTGATCGGCAAGGATCAGGATTTCCCTTGTATCTCCTCCGGCAACATCAACATTACCGACTCCGTTCTGTTTGGCAAATCTGTCAGCTATAATATTTTTAACAAGTGTTTTAACTTCTCTTATATTCATGGAATCACTTGTAATACCTATAGTGATTACAGGCAATGCATCGACATCCAGTTTTGACACAATAGGTTCTTTTGCATCATCAGGAAGATCCTTTTTCGCAATGGCTACTTTTGCCCTCACTTCTGCAGCAGAAACATCACCATCTGCTTCTATTAAAAACTGTATGATAACTGTTGAGATACCTTCTCTGGAAATAGATTTTATCGTATCTATCTTATCTACACTGCTTACCTGATCTTCAATTTTCTTCGTCACAAGTGATTCTATTTCTTCCGGTCCTGCTCCCGGATATATTGTCGTAACTGTTACCATAGGTACATCTATTTTAGGCATTTTATCAACAGGCATCATAGTCATAGAGCGTATACCCATAACGATAAGTGCTATAAATACCATTACCGTAAAAACAGGACGTTTAATAGCTATATCTGTTAACCACATATATTACTCCTCATTTATGATATTCACAGTATCTCCGTCTTTTACAAATCCTGAATAAACTACTTTATCACCTGCCGTAAGTCCCTCTACAACCTCACTGTTGTTATTCATGGACGGCCCTTTTACAATATATTTCTGTGTAACTTTAGAATCTTTTACCGTAAAGACACAGGGTTTATCATTCTTTGTTTTTATGCATGAATCAGGAATTACCATTACTCCTTTATGGGCAGCAAGGAGTATGTCTCCTCTGGCAAACATGCCGGGTTTCAGGTCTTTTCCCGGTTCCTTCACTGTTATTTTCACCGTAAACTGCCTGCTTTCAGATGCCAGAGGAATAATGTCCTTTATATAACCACTGAAGGTTTTATCACTGTATCCGTTTACTCTTATTCCGTCTACCTCTATAGTAACAGTCATCCCTTTTTGAATATGTGTAATATCTTTTTCTGAAATAATTCCCTCAAAATAAAGGGTGGAAGGGTTAAACACATCTATTATGGATGTAGTACCGGGACTGTTTGTATATTCCCCGCCTTTTACGTGAAGTTTTGTAACATATCCCGAGAAGGGAGCTTTAACAAAAGATTTTTGAAGATTTCTCTTTACTATGGCCAGACCTGCTTCGGCCTGAGCCACATCTGCCCTGGCAGCGGTAACGGCTTCATATGCCGCCTTTACCTGAATCCTTTTTGATATGGAAATAGCAAGTAATTCTTTTGCCTGTTCAAGTCCTGCAAAGGCAGTATCTACAGAAGCCTGTGCCATTTCAACATTATTTTTTGCAGCTTCTTTTTCCTGAACCCTTGAGCCTTCTTTTACAAGACTGACCTGTTCTTCAACCGATTTATATTCTGCAAGAGCAACATTATATTTCAGTTGTGCCACTTCCATATTCTGTTTTGATATGGCCCCTTCGTCATAAAGCCTTTTCGCTCTGCCAAGATCTAACTCTATTTGCTCCAGATTTGCCTTTGCCTGAATCAGTCCCTGTTCTGCCCTGGCAATCTCCTGGCTTCTTGCACCTTCTTCTACCATGGAGAGATTTTCCTCTGCAGCATCGAAGGCAGCTTTTGCCTGAATATACTGTGCCTGTGCAGCTTTTACTCCTGCTTCTGCCTGTTTTATGGAAGCTTCCACCTGATTATCAAGCATTACGGCATTACTCTGTGCCTGTGATAGTCTTGATGTGGCTGCGCTCAGAGCAGACTGGGCCTGAAAAGTCTGATCCTGAAGCTCACCGGGGTCTATAACAGCTATAAGCTGCTGTGCAGTTACATACTGTCCTTCTTTAACACATACTTTCTCTATGGTTCCTTTATTACTGGTGCTTACGGTTATATCTTCATCAGCCTTCAACTCTCCGCTGGTTGTTATTGTTACAAGTATATCTCCCTTTTTTACGGTTACCACTTCCACAGGAATACCTTCTTTTTTCTGGAGTTCTTCTCTCGTAACCTCTTTATTTTCCTTACAGCTACACATACATAACAGGATCATTATAAGAAATAATATTTTTCTATGCATATTTCATATAAGGCTCTGATGCCTTTTTACTCCTTCCTGTCCGAACGATCTATAAGATTTATATTCTGTAAATTTCCGTTTTCCGGTAGTATGCCGGCAGTTCTTATGATTCTGGCTATGGCGGTAAAATAATTATATCGAGCCTGTACCCTGGAAGCTTCCGCTCTTGTAAGTAAAGCCCTGCTGTCTGTCACTTCCAGGAAAGGAGCAACACCTTCTTCATATCTGAGAGATGCCACTTTATAGTTCTTATCTGCCGCTTTGAGGGTTTCTTCTACTTTTACAACTTCTTCTTCCGCTGCCATAAGGTCCAGATAGGCCTGCTGCACCTGAAGGGCTATAACACTTTTTACCTGCTCAAGAGAAACCTCTGATTTCTTAAAATTTGCTTCTGCCTCTTCCACTTTATATTTTGTAAGCCCTCTGTCGAAGATCGGTATGGAAGCACTCAGGGTGGCGGTAAAGCTGTTTGAAGGATTAAAGATGGTGGAACTGCCGGGAATATAGTCAAAATTAAAATATACATCAGGTTTTCCCTGACTTCTTGCCACTTCTATGGCTGCTTTTGCGGCGCCGTTCACCATCTCCATTTTTTTAATCTCCTGCCTGTTTTCATATGCAAGATTTGTAATATAAGCTAGATCTGCTTTCACAGGCTCACAGTCCGGCATACCGGTTACCAGGTCAATCGGGGTTGTGAGAGGTATATACATAATATGTTTCAGAGATGTTTTTGCATGTTCAATATTGCTTTTTGCTTTTATCATATCCAGTTCTGCATTTGCCACCTGTGCCTTTGCA
>JBEHWO010000438.1:0-5532 GCA_040217695.1 Vulcanimicrobiota bacterium
GAAAACCTTTTACTTCATCACATAAAGGATAAAAATCTACAGGGTCATATGGGAAAGTTTCTGGTATAAAAACTTTCATATTCACTTTAGATGGGATATTTTCTTTATTTGGATAAGGAACTCGAATACAGCATTGAAATATCCATCCTGATTTACCTGTTATATCGCTTAAGGTAAGTGGACCAATTATATCTACAATGCTGTATTGAAGAAGTAAATCGTAAGCCTCTAAAATAATTTTTGGAATATTGTCTTGATTATTTTGTATATCCATATTTTCTCGGTGTTAAATCACCTGTTTGAGACTTTACAGAAAAAGGCCCTTTTGAATCAAAGTTTTCGTTATCACTTTTATAATCTTTACTGGGTATAGGAAATTTCTTATCAAATAGTTTACGCCATTTTGTAGCAGCTTCAATAGAATTATCAGAATCCAAGGCTTCTCTTGCAGTTTTAGCAGCAAGATTTATATGATAATAAAACTTCTGAAATTCTTCTTCTGAAATTCTTGTGAATACATCATGTTCGGGGACTCCATGATCGTTCAGAAATGGTTTGCTTTCTACAATATATAAGTCATAGAATTCTTTGACGATTTTTTCTAATGTCAAAGTAATACCTTCTGCAATAGAATTAATATCATCTGGACAGCAATGACCTATAAGATGTTCAAGAGGATATCCTTTAGGACGATCATCTTCATAGTTTAATTTTTGCCACCATTTAATAGCTTTTACAACATTGATATAATGAAAGTTACATCTTGCATTTTTACCTCTAGTCCATTTAATTTGCTCAAGTGGATGTGTTCTTTCCCATTCTTTTGTATCTCTGTTAGGAATCCATAATGGCTCAGTTTTCCATTCTGTTTCTTCTCTTATTTCTTTTTCTATTAATTCTTTTTTATCTCCACGTTCTTCTCTGGGAATCCAGGATTTTACTAATCGCCAATCTGTTTCATCTTCAGAAAAATAAATAGTATTTACAGAAGCACTTTTAAGTATTTCTTCATCTTTTTCTGAAGGTGCTGACGTAATAACTAAATCTAAATCAACATAAGAAAGTTCAATCCCAAAAGAACGGCCCTGCTTTTTATATTTACCTTTATAATATTCTTCTAAGAATGGGATGAATAAATCCATAGCTTTATTTGGATTTTTATAATTATCTTTATCCAATTTAGTAACAACAATTACATCCACATCTGGCCTTAAATCGCCTTTGGGTCTGACTGCAGTGTATCGCCTATAACTTCCCTGCAAGAAAGTAGTAACTATTACAGGTTTTAATTCTTCATAATTAGTCAACCTGTCACGTAACGTTTTATGCCCTTGTTGATAATCTTTTTTTTGGGATTCCGTTGGTCGAATTTCTTGAAGAAATTCTTTAAAACAACTTGGTAATAATTGCATATTATTTTCTCCTTTTAATTTATTTTATCAGATATTATTATACTTGGATAATATCGTAAATCGTATTTACTACCTTCAAAGTCATGTTCGTAAAGTTGTATTATTTTTGTGACATGCCTGAGATTATTACCTAAAATATAGGCAAATGCTGCGGGGCATGAAAAAAACAAGTGCATTTTTTGACATTTAGATGTAAAAGAACTTCTAAGAATTGTTTGTAGTTCCATTCCTAACTGCCAGGCATGTTCACCATTACATATTGCTTTTTGTCCTATTCCATTAATCGGTTCAAAAGAAAGTATAGGTAATTTGTCTAATCCTTTAGCTTTTAAAAAAGGGATTAAATGATTTTCGACAGGGTTAGTTATTGATATTTCAATTATTACCTCGTCAGTATTAATTTTTTCAGTGCTATTGATATTACTTTTCCATAAACTATGCTTAAGATTTTCTGTATCATACCAAAATTCATAGCTATTTGTGCGTGTTTTATGGGCGGGAACAATTTGAAGCCCAAATTTCGGATCTAATAAAGATCCTACTAAAAAAGCTATACTTAAATGACAGTCAAAAAATATATGAATTGGTGGTGGTAAATTTTTTATAGTTTCTTTCTTTAAAAATGAATCTATACTTTCAGGAATTTCTTTCTGCCAGTAACTTTCGGTAATAGGATAACGTTCATCAAAGTAAGATGTTAAATCAAGATAATCTGCTTGAATATCCCTGGGACGATGGGCATATTGAGGACGACTGCATATAGATATTTCGCTGTAATTTTTTTCTGACATGACAATTAAATTTTCCTCTTTAAGCATTTGCTCAAAAGATTCTTTAGTAAAATGATTTCTTCCTTGTTCAAAGAGTTTCCACGCTAGATCATCATAAAATATAGTTGCCGTGTCTGGTTCTATTGGTCTAAGGCTTGCATATTTTAAATCTGACTCTAACTCATTTACTAATTTAGGAAGATTTGTTCCTAAATCAAATCTAATACTAGATAAAAAGTTTTCTAATTCTACTTCTGAAATACTTAAATGATTTGTAAATACTTTTATTACTTTTTTCTCTTTCCGTCCATTTCTATAAAATGTATCACGAATTCTATCGTCTGACAAATGCATTGCAATAGGATCATCAGGGTGCCAAAACCAATTTGATACTACGTGTAAAAGGAATTCATTGGTTTCATTTATTAACTTTAAATAAGCATTATGTAAACGTTGTAACATTGATTGTTTGGAATGTATAAAATCTGGATCTATTAAATTTTCATATCTGAAAGCATCTGATTGTGTCATATGGCATTTACATTGATAATAATCATGTAGAATTTTTTTATTAGTGGATTTTTCGTTTCTTGGTTTAATATATTCAACTATGATATCATCAACAAAAGATATTTTGTCACTATCTAATGTTACTGATTTAAAGTAATCATTAATTCTAAGTTTTATTAGTTTTCTCCAAAAGAATAAAGCTTGATATGAATCTCCTTTTTGTCGTGCTACAATACACCGAGCCATAAGTTAATCCTTTCTTTTAATTTTTTATGATCCTGAGTTATCTCTTCTGTAAATTATGTGTACTCGATGCTGGGGCGTATATATTACATTTCAAACGGCCATCACTTTTGTCCACATTATTTTCCCATTGTAGAGGGTGAAGATTCGATAAAATATCAGGCCCACCTGGGGAGATATGGTCAATTTCCCAACCATATTCAGATTTTCGGTTGCCATAGTCTTTCCTTCCTATCCAAGCACCACAGGTATCCTTACGGTAATCCTTTGATGGAATACCTGGCACTTCTTCTCCTTTTTCCCATATTTTTTGGATCATTTCTTCTGACCATGCCATTTGCTTATCCTCCTTTAATTTTAATTATATTTTATAAAATATTTTGTTTTATTATATTTTTTGGCATTTTTTCTTGTTCAAAATATGCTATTAATAAATTTATAGATTTATTGTTTGTACCATATTTAGCAGCTTCACCTTTTTTGTTATCCCACCAATCAGCACCGTCATTTAAAACCTGCTTTATAATATCTAAAATATTTTCTTCTGTTATTCGCTCTCCTTTATGTAATATATTGTCAAATATTGTTGGCATTAGGCGATGCATTACATATACCCCACTAGTTTTTTGTATTAAATAGTTTTTAGGATTTACAAATGCCTCTGGAATTTGTTTTTCAATAGCTTTCCAGTACCTTATTATTGCAGTTACTAAGTCATCTGTAGGAAGATCAAAATATGATTTTTTATCTAGAATGGGTTTTAGTGATTTTACAAATGCATACTGGGTTATCAATATACGCTTAGTTTTAGTTTTTGTGGTACCTGGAACTTTTATACGTTCATACCAAGGTTGTGATGGTTGTGCATTAATTTTATCTACAATCTCAATAGCTCTTTTTATCCAGCTTTTTCCTTGTGATACAATCATATCTTGTAATGCTGCATGTTTATCACATTTTGCAATTATTCTTTGAGCTAAATCAGTAGGGACTTTTTTTTGAGTATCATTAATTAGCCAGAAATGTACAGCTTCTTCAAATTGATTCATACCATTAACTATTACTACCGGAAAGAGTCTTTCATTTATATTTTCATTTTCATTTATAGCTTTTCTTATACCACCTATACGATGTTGGCCATCTACCTCCCATAATTTTACTTCTTCTGATAAATCTAAATATACTAACGTTATATTTTCTTTCTTATTGCTTTCTTCATTTTTTATTGGTATAGGTTCGCATTTGAGTTTTTCCCTACTATTCAATACTATAGATTGAGTCATAATAGGTCCTGTCGTCTCTGCATATTCATTATCAGTTGCTGAAATATAACTACTTATCTCACGAAATCTTTTCTCATTTGGTTCTCTTTGATATCCATCTTGATGTGAAGGAGTGAATCTATCGGCGACTATACATATTTCGTTATTTAAAAATTTTCCTGATAAAGAAGTCAAAAATAAATCTCTATTTCCATGTTTAATAAGAAATGCTGGTAATTTCATAAATCTACCTCCTATTTATTTTTAAGGCCTGTAATTTTTACCCAAATTTATATATCAATTTTTTGGGCCCAATTAATAGTAACATAAAATATTAATTATGTCAAGGGCCTAAATTTATGAATTAAAAAAAACACTCATTGTCTGGAGACCATTAAAAATTGAGGTTTGAGCTTTTTTCTCTGTATATTTTCATGCAAAATTGACCCCTGTAAAAAATATATATATCCGGATTCCACCTGAATTATTATTGTATATTAATCAAAAACAATATGATATAATAAGCATAGTTTTATATACGATATAAGTTACAGTATTTCCAATTAAAAATAGATTATTTTAACCTGTATCATAAACGGAGGTTTTTGAAATATTATTACAGGAAGTAAAAAGAAGCTATTTGCTTGTTTATAATCTTTTAGATGGATTTTTCTTTTCCTTATCTGGATTTAGCCTCTGCCGGATTGCTTTCGATCCCCTGAACCGCAGAATTTTTTTTTCCGACATCTGAATTGACTTCCCTGTAACAGGATGATTTTTTACCTGCTCCGACCTTTCTGTGGCAAAGAAGTGCCAATGCCTTTAAACTTCATTTAATTTGCTTTAAATCTTCTAAATCGCCTGTATAGAATATAAGATTTAGAGGATATTTTATAAATAGTGAAGAATTTATAGAGGCTTCAAAATCATAGCTACAGAGGTTTTATACATTATGCTTATTCAAGATCTCAAGCCAAATTCTATAGTCCATGGGCCTTTATTTAAGGAGCCTGTGCAGGTCAGTGTTATCACCCCTATGGGCTCATCTATTAAGCTTATAGGTAAGGGGCTTAATACCGGTGGTTTTTATGATCCGGTTTTGTCAGAGGAACAGGTGGGGAGTCTTTTTTCTACTCCTGAGAAGGAACCTTTTGATGGTGATCCTGTTAATTTCCGTCTTGGTATAGAAGCTATGAGGCTTGGACTTGCTTATGAATATGACCCGTATTTTACTTTATCTATTGCCAATATACATCCTCTTCCTCATCAGCTTGAGGCTGTTTATGATTATTTTTTGAAACTTGCCAGTATAAGGTTTCTTCTGGCTGATGATCC
>JBEHWO010000439.1:0-5521 GCA_040217695.1 Vulcanimicrobiota bacterium
ATGGTTATTATCACCTGGCCCTATACTGTACCTTATATTCCCGTCACTGTCTACAAGAAGAGGGAATGAGTGATTATCACTTACAATAGGATTGGACCCGGCATAAATAGTCAGGGATTTCGTTTCAGAGTCTTCAAAGGCTCTGAAGTCTATAAGTTCTGACAGGCTATCCATAAGCCTTGCTCTTTCATCCTGAAGATCTGCGTAGCCTCCCCCTCCTTTTGCACTGAGATTAACTATTTTTACATTCAGATCGGCCAGTTTTTCCGTCAGTTCATTTATTTCTTTAATTGTGTTGGTAAGTTCAAGATCTATTCTGTTGTCTGCCTCTTTAAGGCCATTGCCTGCCTCATGAAAATAATCTGTAATACTTGCACCGTCTTCTATGATTTGCTGTCTTCTTGATATATCGACAGGATTGTTTGTAAGATCCTGAAAACTGTTTAAAAAACTGGATATTTTTGCACGAATACCGGATGTTTCAGACGTAAGATCAGTGTTAAAAATAAGTTCCACCTGATCTAAATAATCTTCTTTTGCAGTCTGTGAACCAAGTTTTGTCTTTTCAGAACGATAGAAAAGATCGAGATATTCGTCTCTGTATCTTATAATGTCATTAATCCTTACCCCCGCTCCGGCAGTATTGAGTTTGGTATCATAATTTGTAACGCCTGAAATTATATTTGACGAAACATCAACTGCCTGACGGGAATATCCTTCAACATTGGCGTTTGCTATATTATGGCCTGTTCTCTCCAGAGCAACTCTGCTGGCTCTTATACCTGAAGAACCTATTTCTATCCCTAAAAAGCCCATATAATTACCACCTCCCGTTACACATCAAGACCGATCAGGAATGACAATTAAATAATTGTCTCACATATAGCAAATCGCGACGCGTCACGCGTCATGCGTCACGCGAGGAAAGAGACTATTAATAAATTTCCATTCCTTATTACTTCCTGTCACCAGTCTATACTTTTTTCTGAAATAAAACACTTATACCTCCACCTGCACTGTTTAATTTTCCGGAAGATGAGTAGGTAGAAGTATCTTCAGAAAGGGTTCTCAATTTTTTGACATAAAATGAAGAGAAATCAAGATATTTCTTGATTAATGTAGCATTAATTTTATTTATTCTGACGATTTTACTATAGGCAAGCTTTAAATTAAAACGAAGATCATGAAATTTATCTTTATAAGGTGACGGAATAGCATTACAAATTTCTCTTAAAGGCAGAACAGTATCATCTTTACAAAGTCCGCAGGATAAATTTTGTTGCAGTGTATAACCTTCTTTTTCCAGGTTTTCTATTTGATTTAAAAGCTTCTGTTTTTCCTCTGTTATTCCTTCAAGCCTCTTGATTTCTCTTTTTATTAAAATTTCTCTTTCTTCGGAAAGAAGACTGCCAAGAGAATTATAAGAAGAGAGTAATTTTGACAGATAGTCCTGAAATTCTTTTACCTGTTTTTCCATTTTTCCTTCCCCCTGTTCCTTCAATATAAATCAAAGGAATCTTCATATGTGTCCCGGATGGAGGAAGGCTTTATATTTAAATACCGAAGCTTTTCAGCATTTTTTCCGCTACTTTCTCCCCGGGAATATTGTAATTGTTAGTCTGAATCTGACTCTGGATCTGATTTACCCTGTCCTCTCTGATATCAGGAAGGTTATCCAGCGCAACTCTTGCATTTTTAAACTGTTGTGCCTGATCTGAGATTGTTAAAGCCTGCTTTTCGGACTGAAGCTTTTCTGTTTCCTTTGTTCCTCTGTCTTCAAGCTGTTTTTGCTGTACAACCCTGTTTACATCAGTCTGTTTGGTTATGTCTAATTGATTGCTTCTTATTTTATCCATTATTCTCCACCTCCCACCGCTTCCCGGATTTATTTATTCTATATTATATATCGGCAGAAAGGTAATTTTTATTTATACCTGTCTTAAATATATTTAAAATTTTTTTTACCCGGTACCGGTATTCTGTCATATTTTGATCGGGTAATCGTAAATTCTATTATTTTATAATATCATAAATTACTGTAATTTGCTATATCTCCTGTCACATATCATGCTCCATAATAATCGAACTGGTTGAAAGATACGTCTTCTTTTATTTCTTCTACAATAGATGTAATCTGCATACCTATATTATCACCGTTTAAACCGGGACGACCGAGAAATTTGGAAACACCCATGAGTTTTATTTCAAGTTCATCATAAACACCTTTATTAAGGCATATAACATTACCATGCTTGAGCCCAAGCAGTTCATTTAGAGATATTTCCGAATTACCGAGTTCCACTACTGCAGGTATGGGAAGTGTTTCAAGCAATTTCTTTCTATAAGAAAAAGCATTGCCGTCCATAGGCATTTTATCTTTTGAAGACCATAAATCACTGGAACTGAATCTGGAAAGTATTGGTTCTATAACGCCATAGGGAATACATACACTCATAATACCGCTGCTTTCGGCTATTCTTATTTCGAAGGTACCGAGAAGAACTGTTTCTTTAGGAGAAGCAATCCTGGGTAAAAACATAGGATTACATTCTATAATTTCTATTTCAGGAGTAATTTCAATCACATTGGACCAGGATTCTTTGAAGACCGAAAGAACCTTCAGAATTAACCCTTCTATAAGGGAGCGTTCCAGGTCCGTCAGTTCTCTCTCTTTTGTAAGGCTCCATCCGGGCCCTCCAAGCAGTTTATCTATGGCAGTAAATATAACTGACAGGTTGAATTGAATGATAGAACTGCCTGTAAGAGGTTCCAGGCTGAAAACAGTATTTACGGAACTCACTACAATGGATTTTGAATATTCTTCATAGGTCATCTGATCTACTGACGCCACTTCTACATCAACTTTTGCTTTGAGGTAAACAGAGAGAGCAGTGCTTGCAAGACGTGCAAATATATCATTTATGGCATGAGCTGCATGTATATGATAACGGGAAAATTTCTCCGGAATCCTGAAATCATAGGTCTTTATCTTATGAGATGAAGATTTTTCTTTTGATTTTTCAGTAACCTTATCTTCTGATTTCTCAGGTTCTGTCTGTTTGGGAACGCCTGTAGTCTGAGAAAGGTCCGATATTAACTGATTAATTTCAGCCTGTGTGAGTACTTCAGCCATAAATTTGCAGTCAGCTTTTTAGCTGTCAGCTTTTCACCTCATTTCAACAATTCAGCAATTCAGCAATTCAGCAGTTCAGCTGACATGCTATATAATTTCTACATTACCCTGAAGAGCTCCTGCTTCCTTCAATGCCTGAAGTATGGCTATTAAATCCCTTGGTGTAGCACCTATGGCATTCAACGCATCCACTACCTGTTGTAATGTTGTATTTTCAGATAAGTAGAGTAAATTTTTCTTCTCTTCCTTTATCTGTATGGTTGTATCTTCAACTGTCTCTGTTGTGCCTGAAGACAGGGGGGGAGGCTGAGATACACTGGGAGTCACTTTGACAATAACGGTAATATTGCCATGAGATACTGCTACAGGGGAAAGTTTAATATTTTTATTTATAACGACAGTTCCTGTTCTTTCATTGATTATTACCTTTGCCACGTCATCAGGGATAAGGGTAAGTTCTTCCACACGGGCCATAAATTCTACAGTATTTTCTTGATATTCAGCAGGAATATATATCCTCACTGTACCGGGGTCTATGGCTTTCGCTGTATTTGAAGCGAAAGTCATATTAATAGCTTCCGCCATTCTTTGAGCTGTTGTAAAGTCGGGTTCCATAAGGGAAAGCAACAGTTCATTACCTCTGGTCAGAGGTGTGTTGAAATCCTGATTTATAAGTCCTCCGTCTGGAATTCTGCCCACTACAGGGTGATTTTTTGTGATTTTATTTCCTCCTCCTCCTGTAGCATTGAATCCTCCTATAGAAACAGGCCCCTGGGCAGAGCCATACACATTGCCGTCTGCACCGCTGAGGGGGGTAAAGAGTAATACACCGCCCTGAATACTCGTAGCATCACCAAGAGACGCAGCAGTAACATCTATATTATCTCCGTTTCTTGCAAAAGGCGGCAGGTCAGCCGTAACTATGACTGCTGCCACATTTTTAGAATTCATCTGCTCTTTTGTAAGGCCAATACCAAATTTATTTAACATATTTGAAATTGATTTGGCTGTCATTATTGTCCTTGTACTGTCACCTGTACCTGCAAGACCTATTACAAGACCGTAACCTATGAGCTGGTTATTTGCAACACCTGCTACTTTGGCTATATCCTTTATCCTTACAGATACTTCGGCAGAAGAAGAAGTATAGATGGCAAAAATAAGAGACATAATAAGGAAGAATCTAAAATGTTTCATTGTATATTCTCCTTTAATTAAATCGTGACGCGTAACGCGTGATGCGTCACGCGAGGAAAGAGATAATTAATAAAATTCTATTCCTTATCTATAAAATAACATTTTCATTGACATTAAAACTATCCTTCTTTAGGACTAAATTCTATGTTATAAGGATCTATTTTTTTTAGCGGAGGATTAATTCTGAAGGGTGAAAAGTGAGTAGTGAGTAGTGAGTAGTGAAAAGTGAAGGGTGAAGGGTGAAGGGTAAAGGGTGAGCGTAGGGGCGACCCACTGTGGTCGCCCGGTATCGGTAAAACACGCATCACACATTACGCATCACGAAACCACCCGTCACGCGTTACGCGTTACGCGTCACGATTATAGTATTGCGCATTACGCATCAACCATCACGCATCACCCTTCACCTTTTTATGAAATATTCTTGCAAGAAAACTTCTGGGAGCAGTTTCTTCTTCATCGAGTCTTAAAGGAAGCTCAACCGGTTCTGTCTGTTCTGTAGTTCTGGTCTGACCTTTTTTTACATAGAGAATGGCTATCTGTCTGTTCACCCATCCGAGAATCTTGGCTTCACCTTTGTATTCCAGCGCCATTCTGCGTAAAACTTCGAGTTCTTTATCAATTAAATTATTTTTTCTGCACACAGATAGATAGTATCTGTATACAGACAGCCTGTCTATCTGGGGAACTTCCAGTGCTTCTTCGAGAGCTGCACAGGCTTTTTTTATATTTCCGTCTTCTTCATAACCTTCTGCCAGAGAAAAATAACTTTTTAGAACATGATCCTTGAAGGAATCTGCAGAACCTGCGGGGGCGAGTCCCGGACTTACCTGAAGGGGAACATCTGATACTGTTTTTATTATTTTATCTGTAGGTTTTTTATTAAACATAGGGAAGGCATAATTTTCTATATTTTGCCCCTGCTGTTCTGTTTTCTTTTCACTGCTTTGCCTCTTAAATATGGCTGAAAAAATATTTGAAGCTTTTTTCTTACTATCTTCTTTCGGTAATTTATCAGGACTGAGTACTTTAGTGCTAAAGGTGTCTTCAATATACTCATCCCGGTCTTTATTAAAATCGCGTGGCTCTGCTCTGTCAAAATCACGTGGCTCTGCTCTGTCAAAATCGCGTGGCTCTGCTCTGTTAAAATCGCGTGGCTCTGCTCTGTTAAAATCACGTGGCTCTGCTCTG
>JBEHWO010000440.1:0-5518 GCA_040217695.1 Vulcanimicrobiota bacterium
CGTTTATCAGGCAGAGAAAAATTCAATAATAATTATTATAAGTGTGTAGAGGGTGGATACTGACAAAATTAATAGTATAATTTGTAAAATTATCAAAAAATGAATAATGTAATATTTATTAAAGGACTAAATAGAAGAAAATAAACAATAAGTGAGAAAGGAATTTTACGAAATTTTATCGGTAGGCTAGGATTTTTCCGACACGCTCTAAAGAAATAATAGAAAAATTATGTGACGGAATAATGAAAATGAGAGGAAATGCTCCTGATGAATTTCCATTTTGTGCTTATCTTTCTTCTCTCTGTCCGAATCAGTGGCATGCCTGGGGCAGCAGACAGATGATGGCTTTAGGTAATGCAGGACATGTCCTTGGACGTAAAGACTGGATAGAATCTGCCGAAGGAGAGGCAAACCAGTGGGTAACCCACCTGAACAGTTCAACAGGAATGCTTTTTGGTATGTGCCCCGCACCGATTTTTTATCCCAATCAGGCCTATGGTAATGAAGTTCTTACAGAAGGTTTACTCTCTCTTTATGAAGCTACAGATAAAGAAGTTTACGCAAAACAGGCAGGCCTTATGGCTTCCTGGCTTACAGGAAATAATACCGGGAAAGAACAGGTCTATGACCGGGAAACAGGCCGTGTATTTGACGGAGTTGACGAGTCAAGAGTAAGTTTCGGTTCCGGTGCAGAATCTACCATCTGTGGTCTTATTGAATTGATGGATGTTATTGAAAATCCTGTAGCAAAAAAATATCTGGATTATAAAGAAATCAGTTCCCATACATTCAATGTGATTGAAGGAGAAAGGGGCAAACCGATAGAAGGTAACGTTCCCATAATAATCAGGCACGATGGCAGAGAAGGGATGTACAGCGGTAAAGGTTTTGCCGAATTGGATAAAGGAGATGTCATGTCTCTGGCTGTCAGGATTTCTCATGAGGGAGAATATATTCCATATCTTGTTTACACAGATGGGGCTGAAGGAGAAATTCAATTATATCTTAACGGAAATCCACTTAAAACTTTGCATCTATCCCATAGTTCAAGGGAATTATTAAAACTTGATAAGATTCGTGCAGTAAATTTTAAAGAAGGAAATAATGAGATAAAAATAGCATTTAACAGTGAGTCTCAGCAAGGTAAAACAAATCTGGATGCCCTTATACTTCAGCCTGCTATAGAAAACAGATTTTTCCGAAACTCAAAAGGAGAAACACTCGGTATATTTAAGAGTTTTAAGTCGGACTCAGTCATGATTAAATCTTCCTGGCCGGGAGAAAAAGACATGGTTGTAATTCATAACTATGATAAAGATGGAAATGTAACAGGAGAAAAAGAACTGGAAATCACAGAGGAAAATCAATTGATAGAATTATCTGTAAATCCTTATGGATATTCAATTATAGAGAAAAAATAATCCAGAGAATCAGAGTAATATATCGTGACACGTAACGCGTTACGCGAGGAATCAATGTCAGGATAATTGTAATATTCTGAAATACCTCCTCTTGTTTTTACACATTGTTTAGTGTATAATAATGTGTGAAAGAAGGTGATTTATGTGCCTACAAATCTCGCAATTGACGACAACTTAATTCTTGAAGCACAGAGCATAGGATGCCATAAAACAAAAAAAGAAGCTGTTACTGAAGCTCTGAAAGAGTATATACAGAAGAGGAAACAGCTAAAAATTATAAATTTTTTCGGAAAAATCGATTACGATCCTGATTATAATTACAAAAAAGGCAGAAAAAGAAATGAATGTGCTGATTGATACTTCTGTATGGTCCCTTGCTTTAAGAAGAAACAAAAATGGACTTTCCCCTGAAGAAGGTGTTCTTCAGGATGCTTTAAAAGAATTAATCATAGAAACAAAAGCCGTTATTATAGGCCCTATCAGACAGGAAATACTTTCTGGCATTTCCAATCCTGCACAATTCAAAAAGCTGAAAGAACTTTTAAGAGCTTTTGAAGATCTGTCTGTTAGTTATATAGAATATGAAAGAGCCGCAGAATTTTATAATCTGTGCCGGAGTAATGGCATACAGGGTTCTCATATAGATTTTTTAATATGTGCCGTAGCAGAGAAATATAATTTACAGATTTTCACAACTGATAAGGATTTTAGATTTTATTCAAAATATATAGATATTTCGTTTTATTTAAAAGAATTTACGATTGCTTGAAGATTGAACTGACTATTTAATCATCTGAAATACATTCTGTCCTCCTGTGTCAATTATCATAACATTTTCTATTGACAGATCCTGAACTGATTTGCAGAGAGAGTTTACTATGGAAAAAATCTTTTTATCATCAAATTCAAAGTTGGCAGGTAATTTTACGAGTATGGCAGCTTTCGGCTGTACCGGATATTCTCCGAGAAAATTTTTATCCGAACCTGTGAAATTTACATAAATCTCTTTTACTTCCATCAGACCTGCCAGCTTTGTGGCAAGTTTTTTCTCTGTTTCAGGTGATTTTGAGAAAACAAGATTTGTGGCAAAAGATATGACAGGATCTTCAGATATATTTAAAAGTACATTCTCTACAGTAAGTCCGGGAGCGGAAGATGCAACAAAACTCTTTATGACGCTTTTCTGTTCTTTAGTAAATTTATAACCTGCTTTAGATCTGATATTCACTTCGGCCCCTGTAACAATACCTTCTTCAAGAGTAAAACTTATTCGTGCCATTTTTACTCCGTTAATTTGTGCAAGTTCACTGGCAAGCTTTGACTCCATACTGGTGGCAGCGAGTACAAAACTATGTATACAAAACAATAGTAGAAAAGACAAAATCAATATTTTTTTCATTTTCAACAAACTCCTTCCAAAATTCAGTGACCAGTTATCAGTGACCGGTGACCAGTGACCAGTTATCAGTGACCAGTGACCAGTGACCAGTGACCAGTGACCAGTGACCAGTGACCGGTGACCAGTGACCAGTTATCAGTGACCAGTGACCGGTGACCAGTGACCAGTTATCAGTGACCAGTGACCGGTGAGCAGTGGGTAACCTACCCGTCACGCGTCACGCGTTACGCATCACGCATCACGCATCACGCATCACGCATTACGCATCACGCATCACGCATCACGACTCACGACTCACGACCTTAAATTCTATATCACTCTCTCTATTCCTTCCTGTTAGATAGTAATAAAAACCCTGCCTGTTCTTCAAGTATAAAAACAGGTACTTTATAAAAATCTCCGAATTCCTTTACCTGTAAATCCACTGTTTCTGCCACGCAGAATACATGATCTTTCGAAGCAAAAAATTCAGCCAGTTCTTCCCTTGTAAGCAAATATTCAACCTTATGGTCAGTGTAAAATATAAGGCTCGGATGGAGATTAACAAAACTTCCTACTCTGTCTCCTTTTTTAATCTGTTCATTTATCATCAATGAAAGACTTTTAACAGGTTTTACCTGATTGAAATATTCACCTGAAGACCATACGAGAAAACTGTAAGAACAGAAAGTCAATATGATAAAAGCCATAAAAGCAGATTTTTTACGCTTGAAAAATATCATAACAGAAGGAATTACTATGGCAAAAGCAAGTATTAAAAGAGGAGGGACACAGAAATAAGAGAATCTTTCATAATCTTCGGGAAATTTCATTTTCGCAAAGAGAATTGCCAGAAATATTAAAATACCGAGTGGTAAAGAGAGAACAGCAGAAAGATTCATATATTTTTTTATAGAATCCTCAGAGAAATATTTATTCCATAGATATCCGGCAATCAATGATAAGGCAGGGAACATAGGCATAATATACCTTATTCTTTTGGGTGCAGATATAGAAAATAAAAGAAATACCGTGAGAATCCATATGAATATAAAATTTCTTCTTCCCCACTGATCTTTATCTTTTAATAATAAAATGATACCCGGTAAAAGAAATCCCGACCATGGAAGAGAACCGTATAAAATTGTAATAAAATGAGTAAAGAAATTATGGGACGGAACAACGGCTCCGTCGCCCATGAAATATCTTCTAAAGGTAAGTTTCATAAATACATTTTCTATGAATATATTGCCATGAAGATAATATTCTATAATATGCCAGGGAGCGGCAATCAGGAGAAAAACGCCAATGCCTCCCGCAATGTGTAAAAAATATGTTCTTATGTAAGAGAAAAAATTTTTTTTATATTTAATGACAAGGAAAATCCCTGTAATCATACATGGTAAAACAAGACCGACAAGGCCTTTTGTCATGACTGCAAGTCCCAGACATGCCCAGAAGAGATAATTAAAATGCAATTTTTTAGTTCCTGTAAAGAGTATAAAAAAGTAAAAACTCAGGGAAATAAAGAGATTGAGAGGTATATCCATAAGAGGTGAACGGGACTGGTAGAAATAGAAGAGACCTGTAGCAAAAATTGCAGAAGACAGGAGACCTGTTTTACTGTCAAACAGTTCACGTCCGATAAGATATACGACATAAACGCCTGCCACTGCCATAAGGGAATGCCATATTCTTACGGAGAATTCATTCCTGCCGAACATGAGAAAACATATGGCATTCAGCCAGTAAACAAGAGGCTGTTTATCATGAAAGACTTCAAAATTCAGATGAGGTGTGAGCCAGTCGCCGCTTTCAACCATTTCGCTGGCTGCCTGCGCATATCTTGCTTCATCTTCATCAACAAATACAATATCGCCTGCTCTCCAGGTGTAAAGAAAAAGGGACATTAGAAGTATTGTTAAGAGAAGGAGTTTCTCACGATATTTATTTCCCTCCAAGCAGTTTCCTCCAGCCGCCCCTTTTCCTGTCTTCCATCATTTTTTTGTAAGCTTCCAGTTCATCATCTTTCTCTAAAAGCTTTTGCTGCAGTTCATTATATTCACTTAATCTTTTATCTATTTCAACAGTCAGTTCAGCTATATTATTTTGCAGTTTTCTTATTTCTTTTTCTTTTTTGTTCAAATTTTCTTCCAAAATATGGAGGAGTTTATTTTCTTCTTCCAGATATTTTATTTTCATCATTGCCTGGGCATATAAAAATTTGACATTGTTCAATTCCTGTATTACTCTGGAATTATCTTCTTTTTTTCTTACAGGTTTCTCAGGTTCTCCCATAAGGGATTTTGCTATTTCCTGGAGATTTACCGGCCCCGAAGGGAGTTCATTGACAGAAATAAAGGCATCTTCTATTTCCCTGGCCACACCTGAAAGGATATTTATGCTTGATGAAGAACTTGAAGTTCTCCCACCCCTGAAATCCTTAAGTGTACTGTGAACATGAGATAATTTTTTCTCGAGTTTCTTTTTTTTATTTTCTCTTTCTGTTATATCAAAAAGAAATTCTCCCGATTTATTGCATTCTATACACATAGTTTTTACGACATTGTATATTACATCATTTTCCGGGAGTTTTTCCCTGAGAAGAACCTGATATTTCCCGCCGCAGGGACATCTGTATTTCATTATATAGTTATTCTCAAATTCTTCACTTTCTGCGGAGATTATAAAATTAAATTGATCTTTCATTGTTTAAAAC
>JBEHWO010000441.1:0-5497 GCA_040217695.1 Vulcanimicrobiota bacterium
TCTATAAGTGTTTTTAATATATTCTCCTCTTCACCGGATTCCCAGGGAGGGTGACCTTTTAACTCCCTGTATATATTCTCCCAGTCTTCTATGGGAATCTTATTTTGATTCTTAGATAAAAATGTCATATATATACTATTATAGCAGAAAAAATATTCAAAAAAAAGATTTTCACGGGAGATTAAAAATTATATAGCTACTTTCATAACAACAGGCATGACCGGAGCGGTCACAACCAGATATGAGAATCAGTATCCAGTGAAGTCGCAAACTTCATCATTCTCATATAAATCTATAATTACTGAGGTAAGCATAAATAATACATATATGCTCTCGTAACGCGTAACGCGTGACGGGAGGAAAACTTTTATTACATGCTTATGCTCAGGTCAGTAATAACTTCGTAATGTGCAAAGCGTGATGCGTGATGCGAAAGTGATGCGAAAGTAAAACTACCACAATATCTAAATTCTAATAAGTCATGATTTATACTATATATAGTTATAATCTTTCCATGGTGGTATCGCAGTTACGTAATTCCTGTTACGGACAAATGATAACATATGACAGAATAAGGTCTGTCAGACTATTTGACATTTGTTTTATTTTATGGTACCATAGTTACGTAATCCGTATTACGGACAAAAAATGGAGGGTTAACATGAACGACAAATATTCCAGACGATTGGAGATACGTATAGACGGAGAACGCTTTGCCCTTTTGAGACAGAAAGCGAAAGAAACCCGTAAATCCATAGCAGAACTTATCAGAGATGCTATAGATAAACAGTACAAATGGGCATCAATATCAAGAAAACTTCATGCTTTAGAAAAATTAAAAGAAATAAGTGTACCAATAGCAAACTGGTCAGAGCTGAAAGAAGATGTAGAGGAGGAAGTCCTATTAAAGAACAAGTCTTTATAAATACGGATATACTATTATATTCCGTAAGTGAACATAATAGCTGTAAAAATGCCTGTCTTAAAGTGCTTCAATCGATAGTGAATGAAGATATGGAAGGGGTAACGGATGCTCTTGTACTTCAGGAACTCCTCTACAGTTTAAAGAAAACAGTAGGTCTTAAAAAGAGTCTTGAAGTATTTGATTCCATCAGCTGTATAATATCCGAAGTATTAAATATAACGGCAGAAGATGTTTTTATGTCCAGAGAACTTGCTGAAAAATACCCTGATGCAGGAGGAAGGGATTTACTCCATTCAGCCGTTATGATTAATAACGGAATAAATACGTTATATACCCTGGATAATTCTTTCAGCGTTTTCACTGAATTATCCTCTGTTAATCCTCTGATTCTTTTTGAGAAAGGGGGCAGGGGAAAATAAAATATCGTAACGCATAATGCGTAACACGAGGATTACTTATGCAGTCAAAAAAATAAAAATTATTATATAATAAATTTAATAAAAGAAAGGTGGTCGTGGTTATGGATAGTATGGGAGGAATAGGCAATATAGGCGGTCAGTTAGATGCAGGTTATACACAGAGTGATACCAGTTTTAAGAAAGGTATAAACAAAGCGAAATCGGTAAGGAACAGAAGAGCAAAAAGGAAAGTAAGGCCTCATATTCCGAAAATGGAAGCGTCCCACCAGCAAACAAATCAAAAACTCGGTGAAGGCAGAAAACAGGGGCATTCTGCCCAGGATACCTTTATGGGCAATCAATATGCAAAAGATGCCATGTCAGGCGGTCAGGGTATGCTCGGACTTATGCCTAAAAACATGGGAGCTCTCTCCATGATGGGCGGACAGCAGATGGGGAAAGGCGGAAATATGGCCAATGCTGCCTATCAGGTTCCTGTTCAGGTAATGACAGGTATGGGCAATATGGAATATGGCTCTATGACCCAGATAGATCCTCTCACATCTGCTCTGGGCCGTGTAGGAGGTTTTCAGCAACAGATAGGTGCAGGTCTGCAGACATGCTTTACAGACGGCAGAATGCAGATGAACATGAACCAGATGTTTTCTAAAAACCTTATGCAACATACGAAAATGGGTCAGATGTTCGGCATGAAAGAACAGATGTTCGGCTTAAAAGAGAAAATGTTCAACGGTATAGGTCAGACATTAAACAATGTAGGAACGGCTCTTAATACTGCCGCAACAGGTGTAAATGCCGCTGCCACAGGCGTAGAAGCTGCTGCCACAGCAGTAGCTGCCGTTCCCTATGTAGGGCCCGCCTTATCTGCTGCACTTAAAATGGTTGCCAAAATGTTAAAAATGATATCCAAACTTCTCCAGAATGTGGCAAAACAGATGCAAAACATGGGGAAAACAATGACTCAAAAAGGCCAGCTCATGGGTCAGCAGAAGAATATGATGAATATGAAAAAAATGATGGAAAATAAACTTGCCGAAATGTTCAAGGGACAGCTCAAAGTGGGACAGGAAAGAATGGGCAATATACAGAACGCCATGGGGAATCTCCAGCAACAGCAGGGTTTATGCAGAGCCCACCAGAATGCCATCATGAAAAGACTTGAAGAACTCGGTGCAAATCCGGCAGATGTACGTGGAAATATGATGCAGAATATGGGCAATTTCCTCGGACTCGGACAGCAGCAGGGCATGGGAAAAGGCATGATGGGTGCCGGCATGTTAGGAGCAGCCATGGGACTCGGTGCAATGGCAGGAGCTGCTATGAATAACATGATGAGACCCAATATGGGTATGAATATGGGTATGAATATGGGTATGCCCTCTATGCCTTCCATAGGCGGCGGTTTCGGCGGCGGTGGCTTTGTCAGCGCCGGTTTCGGCGGCGGCGGCTTCGGCGCCGGTTTCAGCGGCGGTCCTTCTATGTCAATGCCTTCTATGTCAATGCCATCAATGCCATCCGTATCAGTTCCTTCTGTCGGCGCAGGTGCAGTGGCATCGGCAGGAGCAGGCCAGGCAGGAGCAGTAGCATCGGCAGGAGCAGGTCAGGCAACGGCAGTAGCAGGAGCAGGTGGTGCAGTAGCATCGGCTCAGGCAGGTCAGACAGGAGTTCAGGCAGGAGCCCAGGCAGGAGTTGAGGATAAGAAAGTAACCGGTGACAAAAAGACCCGGGATGCCAAAAAACAGGAAGAAGCAAAGAAAAAACAGCAGGCAAATCAAAAGAAGAAAGCCCAGGGCGGTAAGCAGGGTCAGCAGAACAGAGGTGCACAGGGTATGGGACAGGCAAAAGGTGCACAGAAGGGCAGAGAAAAAGGCCAGAACCAGGTAGAACAGATGAAACAGCAGATGCTTGAAATGGCCAATTATATAAATGGTAATAAAGATAATAAGGAACCGGGCATTCAAAACAATGTAAAAAGTAACAAGAGATCACTTCAGATGATGTACTCCAAAGTAGAAGGAAAATATGATCTCGGTGATGCCCAGGGACCTATCACCCAGGCTCTCGGCGTAGATGCGGAACAGTTCAAATCCCAGGCAACCCTTGACGATGGTTCAAAACAGAAAGGTATGGGCCAGAACAAATTCGGCCAGAACAAATTCGGTCAGAATCAATTCGGTCAAAACAAATTCGGCCAGAATCAATTCGGCCAGCAGAATCAGGTAAATGCTCAGGCTATGGCTTTCAACCAGAACCAGCAGGGACAGAATGTGGCAAAAGCAGAGGCAAGCGTCAATACAACGACACAGAACACTACGGCTCAGGCCTTTGCCGCTACAGATAATACATTTGCCAGTGCCAGTGTGAATACAGGAGTGCAGACCACTCCCACCATAGACACAAATATTCCGGCTGCACCTTCTATAAATACGACAGCCAGTGCAGGCGGCGGGTTCAGTACAGGCGGAGGAGCAAAAGTGTGATGCGTGATGCGTGATGCGTGATGTGATGCGTGATGCGTCAGGACAGTTCTTCCGAGCTTTATAAATGTTGAAAAATAAAGGGTGATGAATAAAATCTTCACCCTTTATATATTATGAAAAATTATAAGTTGAAAATTTATTATTTAAAGCTTATAATGTTATAAGTAATGTATTAAAAATTCGGAAGAATGTAATATATGGTCAGGCGTCGCATCGATTTACAATCAGAGGAAGTTAACCTTATGGAATCAGCAACCATATTAATCGTAGAAGACAATACTGTTATAAGAAAAGCTATAGAAAGTATTCTGAAAAAGTATGGTTATAACGTCATTATTGCCTTTGACGGTCAGGAAGCTCTGAGTATTGTATCCAATCAGATACCTGACCTGATAATTTCCGATATAATGATGCCCAATTTAAACGGTTATGAATTTTATAAACAGATTCGGGATATGCCTGATTTCAATATAGTCCCCTTTATATTCTTAACCGCTCTCGATGAAGAAAAAGAAGTCCGTCAGGCAAAAGAACTGGGAGTGGACGACTATCTTACAAAACCTTTTACGAAAGAGGACCTTATAAGTGTTGTTAAAGGTAAATTAAAAAGAAAGTCTCAGATAAAAGACAGTACCAGCAAAGAAATCGAAGACCTGAAAAAAGATATTATCATGACCCTTACCCATGAATTCAACACTCCTCTGACTATAATAAGAGGATTTACATCATTATTATTACGAAACGATCTCTTCCTTGACAAACATGAACTGAAAGAATTATTAAATTGCATTAAAGCAGGCGGCGATCGTCTGGGTGAACTCATAAGCGATTTCACTGCCATGATAGAAATAGAATCAGGTTTTTTAGACAGAGAAGTGGCTATATTATACAATAAAAATAACATTAACAGCATTATTGACCCTGTCAAATATAAATTTACTTCGAATACATCCGGTAAAAACATAGAGATTTACACTGATTTAAAACAGAATTTACCATCATTTAATTTTTCAGATAAGCACCTGTCCATAGCATTGGAAAAAATTATTGATAATGCAATTAAATTTTCCGATAAAGAAAAAACTGTTATAAAAATAAATACTTATAAAGAAAAAGAGCTTATTGTGATTGAAATAGAAGACAACGGCCCCGGAATAGCAGAACATGAATTCGAGAATATATTTAAGAAATTTTATCAGATTGACAGAAGAAATACGGAACAGCAGGGAGCCGGCATGGGACTTACCATTTCCAGAGCATATATTGAAGCCAATGACGGAAAAATCTCCGTAAAGAGTAAAGAGGGAGAAGGAACTAAATTTATTATAACATTCCCTTTACTTGAGATAGAAGAAGATTAATTCGTCACGCGTGACGCGTTACGCGTAACGCGTGACGCGAGGATGATAACCGTTCTAACAATTTGCCAGGGTTATTTTCTTACAGTCCCTAATTGCAGGGCATTTAATTAAACGCTCCCACTCACTTTTCACTTTTCACTACTCACTTTTCACTACTCACTTTTCACTACTCACTTTTCACTACTCACTTTTCACTTTTTCACTTTTCACTTTTTCACTTTTCACTACTCACTTTTCACCGCAAAAGGTCTGAAGGTATTTAATATTTCATTACATATATCTTTTATGTCCTGATCGGTTTCAGTCATATAA
>JBEHWO010000442.1:0-5459 GCA_040217695.1 Vulcanimicrobiota bacterium
TGTCTGGAGGCTTTATCTTCTTCCTGTTATTATTTACTGGTTGAAAAAAATCGCTATCGCTTCAGTGTTAAACCCAATTTGAATAAGCTTCTTTCTGATCGCCGGGCCAGTATTCAGCCGGATAAGATACAGGAGAAAGTGAAAGAAGAAATAAGGAAAGTTTTTGATGCAGGTAAAGGCATAGATAAAGTTTATTTTCCTGAAAAGAGCGGTCAGATAGCTGACAGGGCAGCAATTACTCTGATTGTTATGCCTCCGGATTGTTCTATGGAAGATAAAAACACCATGCATATTGTAGAAGATATGATAAAAGAGCATGGAAGCTCTGCCAGAACTTTTAAAAGTGCTCTTATATTTTCTATTCCTGAACAGGACAGGCAACTTAAAGAAGAGGCCAGAAAACTTCTTGCCTGGCAGGAGATAGATGATGAGCATGATGTTTTACAGTTAGATGAGTCTCAGATAAAGCATATCGGGGAGAATGTAAAGAAATCTGTTAAGGATCTTAAAGAATGTGTATGGCGTTCTTATAAAAATGTTGTTCTACTGGGTAAGGATAATAATTTAAGAACAGTTGATATGGGGCTGGTTCATTCCAGCGCTGCCAGTAATATGGTGAGTCTTATTATACAGGAACTGAAACAGGATGGAGATATAGAGGAGTTTATCAGTGCTAATTTTCTTCTGAGAAACTGGCCTCCTGCTTTTATAGAATGGAGTACCAGGTCTGTCCGGGATACTTTTTTTGCTTCTCCAAAGTTTCCACGGTTATTAAATCCTGAGACACTTAAGGATAGTATTGTAAAAGGTGTGGCAAATAAGATGATTGGTTATGCCGGCAGGGATGGAGCAGGAGGATATAATCCTTTTCATTTTGGACCGGGTTTGAGTGCTCAGGAGATAGAATTTTCTGATGATATGTTTATTCTTACAGGTGCTGAGGCGGAAAAATTTATAAAACCTCCCACATTAACGAGTTTAAGTATTTCTCCTCAATATGGTAAGGTTGAGTCTGGAGACAGGCAGACTTTTACAGTTAAGGGCTATGATCAGCATGGCCGTGAGATGGGTATTGATAAAGTTGTCTGGATTGCTACCGGGGGAGAGATTGATAGTAATGGAGTATTTCTGGCCGGGCAGTATGCCGGTAGTTTTGTTGTTACTGCCAGAGCCGGTGATGTGACAGGAGAAGTGTCTGTTATTATTCCTAAGGTGACCGGGAGAGTAAAAAATGGTGGCAGTGGTGTCATTGAGATAGAGGATACTGATGTTGAAATTCCTGAGAAAGTTCCTACAAAGATTTCCTGGAAGGGTAATGTGCCTTACCTGAAGTGGATGACTTTTTATACAAAGGTTTTTACAAAATATCATGAAGAGGATTCTCTGAAGATATCTGTTAATTTTGAGATTGAGCCCAGGGATGGGGTGGTGCAAAGTCAGGTTGATGAGTTGAGAGCTGCTTTGAAGGAACTGGGATTAGAGGATAAGGTTGATATGGGTTAAAATACGGTGATGGGTAAGAGACTATCCAGGAATGGATAAAGAGCCAGGCCAGAGATAATATTATTGGAGGTAACATCCATTAAACAGGGGTTTTGTCTTATAGAAAATTGTCTAAAAGCCTGAATTTATAGGGAATTAAGTCTTTTGCAGTATTTTGACCATTATAAAAAAAGGTAGACATTTTTTCTGTCTACCAGTTTATTATTCATTTTCATTATTTTACGTTGAACTGAAAAATTACATAATTTACATATTCCCAGCAACCTTTTAAATTTCCAATGAGATAACCATCGATAGCTTCAACAATCCCGTCTGGTATTATAGTATTTTTCATATTGCCATTATCGAAATAAATTTTTTGAGTGGTACCTGGAATATACTCCAATTGAAACGGTTTATCGGAATATATCTGTGCTACTGACGAAATTTCATTAGAGTTATCAGCTTTTGCAGATACCTTATATGTTTTGAGACAATTAGCATCCTGAACACAACGCAAATATACCTTTGTATTGATTGCTTCGGTATTTGCCACAGTATTATGAATATATATCCGAAATGCTACTTTATCACCTTTGTTAACATTTACAGTTACATCATATTTTTCCGCATCCTGAGTTCTATTGGCTATCATTAAAATCGGGTAATCATTCTCCATATTATTTAGTTTTACTTCACTGGCAAATATTTCAGCAGAAAATACAAGTAATAACATTATTATCATTAACCATATTGCTTTTGACATACATTTTTCACCTCCTTTCTATAAATTTTGCGAGAGCTATTATCATAACATAATATTAAATATTTATATAATTTTTTTGAGATAAATTTTTTGTCGTTTCTTCTGTAATTTATAGTAAAGACATATAAAAGGAGGTTAAGAGATGAGTCTGATAAATAAAATTAAAACTTTTCTTATGAATAATAAAGAACAGCAGACAGTTTATATCTGCCCTGGCTGTTTTAGAAACAACTCTAATTACGATGCTTGTAGTTACTGCAGCCGGGAATTTAACGATCCTGCATTTATCGTTAAGAACCAGAGTAAAGCCTATGGAAATGCGGAAGATACAGGCAGTTCTTGATCTTTCTGCGACAGTAGCTCGAACCGGTTTAAGTGCTTCTTTTTTTAGAGAAATTCCTATGGATTATGAATTAGTTTTAGTGTGAAAATATCGGCCTGATGAAGAAATTGCTGTGACTGAACCTGGAAAAATATGATAGGAGGGGAATATATGGACAAAGCAACATCCAGGAATAAACAGAAATTAACAAAATTGTATCTTTTGTTTAATCAACTCTGTCCAATCCAAATCAATGAATATGAATTTAAATATTTGACAGAACAAGTGATGAAAATTAATAAAGAGAGATTTACGAAAGAAGAATTTTCTACTCTGAACAATAAAAAAAAAGATGACAATATTTATATCCACATGGTTCCGGAAAATATGATGAAAATGGATACTGATTTGTTTGTAAAAAACTTTTCTGAATCGATATTGATCTGGAAAAATATTCTCAACAAAAACAAAAGGAAGCTGTATGAAATATTTTTTCTGATGAATATCTTGGAAGATGATAATGATAATGTTTTCGAGAAAAATTTGAGCGATATTACGTCATGGCTTTTATGTAAAGTCATGTACCCAAAATTACAACAGTTAAAAATAATGTGTTGTAACGAAAGAATGTATTTCATGGTTTTGAAGATACCAAATAATCAGCAAAAAAGAGGTTATAAAAATATCACAGTAAGGCATATTGATGTGTATTGTATAAAATAACAATCAAATACTGATGTGAGCAAAATAATACATATTTAAAACCCGTGACGCGTCACGGGAGGAAACAATTTATAAAATGTTCATGTTCAGGTCAGTAAATAGATCACTTACATTTTTTATGAAAGGAAGGATGTATATAAAATGTCTATTGAAGAAGAGTTGATCAAATCTTTATTATTAATGAAGCCATTGAGAGATGGTCAGGATTATGCATGCGGAGAGTCTGAAAGTATAATGATTTTTGAGCAACTCATAAATCAGATGATCGGAATTGAACGTGCTACTGCATGTGTATTGGCTGTCCATTATTTTTATAATAAAGATAAAATTGAGTTAAATGGTGATGTAACTGAGGTAACGAAATACCCGTATTCAGACATTGATTTAAGAGTTCCTGCAAAAGTGGTAAAAAAAGTTATAGATACGTATGCTCATCTTAAAACTCTCGACAAAATGCCATCTTCTGCTATTGGAGCACTGGCGTCACTTGAACGATATTACAATAGGGCAAATAAATTCTTTGCACCGATATTTGAAGCGTCAATAAAACCAGAAGTTATAAAACAGCTTTCTGTTGAAAAATTTACAGAGATTACTGGAATAAACCTTCCTGTGAATAATTTACCGGATCAACTGAGTTCTTCTGCAAAAATACTGGAACTGAAAGAATCAAAAGGTAATGTTTCGAGAGAGAGGTTGAAAGAATTACCGAGAGTAGGAGATGAATGTGCAGATACGTTACTCGTATATGTCTTTAACAAAAGAGCCTTGATAATAGATCAGTATCTCAGGAGAATTTTATTCAGGCATAAAGTAATTGATTCTGTAAATGCTTCCAGAAATAAAATAGAAAATGCTATCGGTTCTTTTATTCGAGATTATAATGATTCATTCAATTTACATGCAAGGATAGTGGAGTTAGGCGTTCTTTACTGTTTGGGAGATCCTAACTGTAATAAATGTCCTTTAAATAAATTTGAACATCGTATTTAGTTTAAGAATAAAATTTATATCCGGTAGTTTTTTTCTGAACAATAAGGATTGGAATCAATGAAAAAAATCCTTTTGGTCTTTAGAATTTGAGAAACCATAACTGGGATGTTTTTTGAAATTTACCTCAGTTGTGTAGTCGGGTAAGGTTGAATAAATCAAATTTACCCTTACCTGACTACACAATGTACAGGTTCTGTCATGTAAGTGCCAGTTTATCCGAATTCAATAATGGCTTTGCTTTTAGCAAAATTCCGGCTTTTCTGCTCTGCTGTATTCTGCAAAAGTTCTGCTGATTGCTGTCAGTAGATTTATTGCCGGGGCTTCCTGCAGGTGTCGGGAAAAATAGATCGATAATCTCTGGCTGGCTCTAGGCGGGAGCAGGGTGGGAGAGACAGGCAAATGTTGCATAAATGCCAAAACAGTGTTATAAAAGATAGAATTTTGTTAAGTGGAGGTTTTTTATGAGAAAAAAAATTATAAAATGTAATAGTGTAACAAAAAAGTCATGTACAGATATTTTAAAGTTATCATGTTCATCTTTATTCTTTTTGAAGTGGGGAACGAACAATAATGAGAAACTTACTGTTTTAAAACATACAAAAGAATATAATATAATAAAACTTGCAGGATTGTAAATTCCGTTTGTCAAGTACGCAAATTTTAAAAAGAATCCGTTCGAAAATCCGACATGCCTTCGGAAAAAAAGACTATACTCTGGTGGATTCTTTTAAGAACCTCACATAATAAAACATGTCGTAATCCCTTGCCTGATTTATCTTTATACAATCAATTGACATCACCGCTTTCTATGAATTAAATTACTTTATTTATCAGATTTTTTCTCTTTGTTTTCTTTATCTGGAGAAGCAATCTTTTTCCCCCTGAGTCTGTAGCTCTCCCCTGAAAGATAATAAACCTCTCCGTGATGGAGCAGTCTGTCAACAAGAGCTGCAGCAAGAGAAGAATCCTGTAGAATATTTCCCCATTCTACAAGGCTCTTATTACTTGTAATAATTAAAGGTTTCTTCTCATACCTTCCAGATACTATTTCATATAAGATAGGCCCTATGTCGGAATTAAGAGCAAGATATCCAAATTCATCCAGAATAAGAAGATCACATTTTATCAAAAGCTTAATTTCTCTCTGTCTTTCCAGAGGGCTTTTTTTCTGTA
>JBEHWO010000443.1:0-5451 GCA_040217695.1 Vulcanimicrobiota bacterium
TTGAACTATCAATCGCCATTTAAATACCCCTTTAATTTTTTCTTCTGTTATCCTTATACTATTTTACCACAGTATCCTATTCTCCTCCAGTAGAGTTTCTGTTATTTTCCTATATTCCAACTTTGTTTACTCAAAAAAAAAACAACCCGTTATTTTTTCAAATTTCTTCGGTTTACCCTCTACCCCACTATCCATAAACTCCTTTATTTTAGCCATTTTCATCACTATCTCCCCTATTATATACCACTAATCAGTTATTAGTGATACGTTATAGTTTGTTTAATAAAATCTTCAAAGAAGGATTTACAAAGAATTACGTTGAATGGTGTATAATTGTTTAGATATTCTAAATCCTAAATGTTTATAAGGTGGTTCTGTAAATATGATCTTTAGAAAATATATCCTATATATTGTAATTTTATTAGTTTTATTTATTACTTCATCTTGTAATGAGGATAAAAAGCTTGTAGAAAAAGGTGAGGAAAGTTTAAAAGATGGCAAACAGGAACAAGCATTAGTATATTTTGATGAAGCTTTAGAAATAAATCCGAAAAATAAAGAAGCATTAATAAGCAAAGGAAAAATCTTGTTATTAAAATTAAAAACTACAGGGGAAGCATATATTTGCTTTAATAAAGTTCTAAAAATAGACAGTGAAAACACTGAAGCATGGAATGGGAAAGGCTGGTCATTCTATATTCAAAAAAAAGATAAAGAGGCACTGGAATGTTTTGATACTGTATTAAGTAAAGATCCTAATAATATCGATAGTTTGAAAGGTAAAATTTTAGTCTTTGAAAATCAAGGTAGTAGTAATATTGAAGATATAATGACATGTTATAAAAAAGTTCTACAGTTAAACCAAACAGAAGGTAATACATTGAAAGAGAATATCTTGACTTTTTTATGTAAACATGGGAAAGAACTATATGATAATCATAAAAATGAAGAAGCTATTAAGTTTTATGATAAAGCTTTAGAACTTGCCCCCAGTAATCTTAAAGTATGGAATGATAAGGGTGATGCCTTATATAGTCTGGGTAAATATAAAGATGCCATAAAATGTTTTGATAAAATATTAGAAAAAGACCCCAAGGCTGCTGTCATATGGTGTAGTAAAGGTAATGCTTTAATTTTTTTAAAGAAATATGATGATGCTCTTACATGTTACAATAAATCTTTGAAACTAGACCCTAAGAATAAAACGGCCAGAAGTAATAAAGTTAAAACCTTAAAGGAAATGAAACATATTAAAGACCTTGAATGGTCTGTATATTATTACAATAAAGGAAAGGAATTATACGATCAAGATAAGTATGAAGAGTCAATACTATATTGTACTGAAGCTATAAAATACAATCCTAAATATCTAGATGCTTGGGATAAAAAGGGATTTACTTTATATATACTGAAAAAATATGACGAAGCTGTTAAATGTTTTGATAAAGTAATAGAACTTGACCCTAAGAATATATCGGCATGGTCTGAAAAGGGAGATGCTTTATACGAACTGGAAAAATATGACGAAGCTGTTAAATGTTTTGATAAAGCAATAGAAATTCTCCCTAATTATAAAGATACATGGTGTTCCAAGGGACATGCCTTACACAGACTGAAAAGATATGATGAAGCTGTTAAATGTTTTGATAAAGCAATAGAAATTGACCCTAATGATGCATATACATGGGTTTTCAAGGGACAGGCTTTACACGACCAAGGAATGGCAGAATATAACATGGAAAAAAAAGAAGAAGCTTATAAATGTTTTAAAAAAGCACTAGAAATTGACCCTAATTGTACCGGAGCAAAGGAGACCATAATAACAAGGAGTTTGACAGATGGAAGTTTACCAGATGGTGCAGAAGGTTTTCTCTTACCCTAATAAGCTCTCCACATAAAAAAGAATAGTTTAAAATCAGAGTTTATCCTATGGGTGACAGTCCATTAATCTGAATTAACGGACCTTCTGAAAGTTTGATTCACTGATTAATGGTTTTTTATTTACGTTACTTTAGATAATTTATAGAGCTATGTTAGAAAGTTGTGGAAATTTGGTAACTAAACTTTTTAAAATGACAGCCGTTACTGGATCTATAATTTCTGAAAAAGAAATTTCCACAACTTTTTGCAAAAGCTCTAATAATTTATACGGGTTTTCCCATTTACCGTTTTTATACCATGTTAATTCAACATCATACTTTTCTCCTATATAAAATTCTATATATAATATGTGTTTATATCCTTGTTTATCTCTATAATTTTTTAATTTATTTTTATCATTACACTTTTTCGATGGACTATGTGTAGATTTTGTTGATTCTATCACCAATAAATTATTTTCTGTGCCTCTTTTATGGATTATTATATCAGGATAAACTCTCATTACCGTATTCTCCATGATTTTATCAATATGTCCAAGAGAATATTCATATTCATTATTTAATTTGTTATATAAATATTGTTCTGAAAACTCTTTTCCTTTTAAGTTATTTAATTGTTTAGTATCAATTTCTTCTTTCCCTAATATTTTTAACGATTTTTCTGTTATTTTATACTTTTTACCAGTTTTAATATCGTTTAACTCTTTATTATATTCACAATCTACATGATAATCATTAAATTCATTGTATTTACGTAACTCCTGCTGTAAATATTCTGCCAGCTTATGAGTAATACTTGGTTCGTTTATATCATATTTTAATAAATAACTATCTGATTGTAATAATTTTTTTGAGGCTTCTATTACTATATTTTCTACCTTACACATCTCCCTCACTCCTTTACTGTGCCCCTAGTGACACGAATGCTTCCACTGCCTCTAATAAGCTATTCTAATTTAGCTTCTCCTGATTTTTTTGCCCTAATTTTCTCTTCAATATTTCTTAAGCAATTATCTAGTTTAAATTTAGCTGTATGCAAATGCCCCAGGCCACTATCTATAGATTTTATTGCCTCTGCTATATCTTTATCTCCCGTCGTTTCATATGCGTTTTCCAAATCTTTCATAGATTCCGCTACATCTTTATTTTTTAGAACTGCATAAGTAGTTACTTCTGACTTTACTGCTTCCCATGACCTTGCATAATGGAAAATTCTATTTCTAAGACGACGTAGGTTTGTTGCCTCCTCCTCAATACCTCTGATTTTTCTTTGTAGTTCTTCTTTCATTATTACTTCTTCCATCAATTTGACCACCTTTCTATCTTAATATGTTAATCTCTCACTTACGTAATACGTTTATGATAATTTTCATATTTTATAGCCTTCTCAAGAAAAACTTCAAGAGGTTTAATACAATTGCTAACAATTCTTTGGTCATCTGCAGAAGCTTCCTTGCTGCCATGATACAGATTACACCTGACATTATATATTGCCTGGCCAAGTGCTTTTATTTTTTCTTTTACTGATGAAGAATTTAAAATATTGGTTTTATTTTTCTCTGCTATTCTTTTACGCTCTCTCTCATTCCTAATATTCATTGGCTGTATTGAACGGTTAGAAAAAAACTTAATAGAAGGTTCAATGTTGTTACGTATTTTTTGAGCAGTGGTTTCATCAAATTTATCTAATAAATGTTCAATCTGCTTGTATTCAGGGCATTTTTTAGGAGGAGTATATCTTCCATCGAGGTTATCTATTTCTTTATATAAAAAATACATAGCATTAAACCCTGTAAAATAGAAGAAAAATCTAGCAAATATTATGGTGTCATCATTTTTTTCATCAGTTATATTTCCTTTATGCAGCCACTGCTCAGCTATATGTCGTTGCTGCTCCCGAAACTCGTCCATGTTCTGACGTTCTTGTTCCGTCATATCTTCATTCCTCCCCTTCATACTGGGTATTTTAGCCCAACGCCGCGAAAATTACAATAGAGTTTTCTGAGTCTGTAACAAACCCTTTTATTATAAAGGTTTTTAAGTTTATAATGATAGTAAGTTATTATTGTGTTATGCTTACCTTATGTAGATAATATTATTATATAATAAATGATCATTATCACTATAAACTTAATAATAACAAGCAATTATAAATGAACGATATTTATTCAATTATAGGCTATTGTACTTTCTCCTGAAAGTACAGAAAGACTTTCATTCTCCTTTGTGACAGAGACATGTCATGAATGTTTCGCGGGGATGGGTCAAAATACCCAATATAGTATTTCTATAATTTTTCTTTTATTTTATTAACGATCTTTCTTACTAAAATAGCCAGGGTTCTCACATCTTTTTCTTTAACTACTATTCTCTGGCCAACTTGATATGCTTTATCCCCTGATTTATCAATATATTTCTGATCTACAAGCCCTTCACAATGAGCTAATAAATGCCTTTTCTGAAAAAGAAGTTTTAATTCATTCATCTCTTCTTGAGTTAACCAGTCTTCATAACCCTCTTGTAATAAGTCTTTCCATAATTTACTACCATCTTCAATTCTTTGAAAAACATTAAACGGTGGTTGTTTTACATTATTCTGTTTTTTATAGATCTCTTCTAAAAATCTTTGAAATGCAACTACACAATCCGTTAAACCACTTTCTATAAGAGATCTACAGGTTAATTCTGCGTCATCTTTCTTACCTGCTTTTATAAGTGCTGTTCTTATCAAATTCAGGTTATCAAGTTTAGCTTCTACCTTTTTTATTGCATCGTCAAAAGTCCTTTCAACTGAATTATATCCGCAACAAGGACAGAAGAAAGCACTACCTATTACAGAATATCTGGCATTACATTTCTCACATTGAATTTTTAATTCCATAGCTTCTTTCCCTGTAATTGGTACAAAATAATGCTCTGGTCTAAATCCAGACACTTTTAAAGATATAGAAATAAAGGAATCTTTGGGTTGCCTCCTATTAAAAGTTTCTGCACCTCTTTTTAGTGCAGTGCTCAACTTACCTTCAATATATCTGATAGCCTGTCTTTTTGCATTTTCAATTTGTTCCGTGGTCCACCAGGAATTTGAAATTGCTTTGTGTCTGCAAAAGGGACAATATACAGCTTCATCCTTAAATAAATTTTTCCAGTCTTCTGCATATACTTTAAATTGAAACTTACATTCTTCCGATGGACACTCTTTATCGCAATATCCATTTTCATCTGCTATAATAGGAATCGAGATAGTTTTGGGTTTTTCTAAGTCTTTTAATGTGTTTAATAAGTCATCAAACATTATAATTTCTCCTTTGCTTCAATTTATATGTATTATATAAACTCTTAATAACTCAAATTAAACGCTTTGTTCTTTAGAAATTGTTTTTTTTTTCTTCCAGCGGATGAGTCCTCCCATACTCCACCACATCATACTTCTGAGCAGTATAAAGATAAACCATCGTAGTCAAAATATACTCATGCCCCAGGAACCTCTGCAATGTCGGAAGCCTCATAGAATTCTCATAACAATGAGTAGCATAAGCATGCCTCATGCTATGCGTGCTGAACACCCGCC
>JBEHWO010000444.1:0-5440 GCA_040217695.1 Vulcanimicrobiota bacterium
TTACTGTTTTTTTACTGATTATTTTCTTTACAATAATCTGGTTTATTCTTCTTGCCAAAAGAAAAGACGATATTTCACAGGCCAGTAAAAAACCATCAATAAGAACGGCCAGGTTCAGCGATACAGAAATGGCTGTAACTATTATTATTTTCACACTATTTACTTCTATAATCGTTCCAAATTTTCTGAAAGCACGTGCATCCGGGTATTTATGTTACTGTGAGTCACAGATAAAAGATCTGGCAACTGCTCTGGAGATTTATGCATCGGAGAATAACGGCCTCTATCCTGAAGGGTTTTATAAACTGCTCGAAATATCAAAGAATAAAAGCCCTTATATGAGCAAGATTCCTGATTGTAAAAAAAGCAATCTATCTCATAACAGAAAAAATCTTACTTCTTATAAATATATCAGGTCAGAGGATTGTAAAAATTTTACAATGTGGTGTATTCAAAATCATCTTGACACCGGTACGCCAGAGGGATATCCACAATATAATCCGTATCAGGGGTTAATTATCCGATAAATTCTTTAACCTGAAAGCTCATAATCGTATGAGCAGGTTATAGCATAAAGTTCAGGGATGAGCATAAATAATACATATACACTTCTCGTGACGCGTAACGCGTAACGCGTGACGGGAAGAAAACTTTTATTATATGCTTATTCTCAGGTCAGTAATTCTTAATTTCACGTCAGGAGGTATAACGGACAATGAGCTTATTTATTTATTTTTTCTCTATTTTCATTTTCCTCATATTAACAAGAACCGGTATTATGGCAGGTGAAATTCATGATGCTTTAAAATCAGGAGAGCTTTCACTGGTTGAGAAGGCAATTTCAGAAGATCCGTCACTTATCAGTGAAAAAGATTGTAATGGCATGACACTGCTCCACTGGGCATCATTTATAGCTTCAAAAGAAGCAGTAATTATGTTAATATCCAGGGGTGCAGATATTAATGACAGGGATAATTACGGTCAAACAGCCTTACATCATGCTTTACTGTGTACAACAGACAACTTCAGGGAAATCGTAGATATTCTGGTATCTAAAGGAGCAGATATCAATGCCAGAGATATTTATGGAATAACTCCCATACATTGTGCCGCAGAAAAAGGTTCAAAGGAACCTGTAGAATTTTTGCTGGGTAAAGGGGCAGATATAAACGTCAGAAGTGACTACGGTAAAAATCTGTTACACTGTGCTGCAAACAGCGGTTCAATAGAACTCGTGAAGTTTTTACTCGACAGAGGAGCAGATATTAACAGTGTAAATAAATACGGATGGACGGCCCTACACTGTGCCGCATACAGCGGTAAAAAAGATTTGACAGAGTTTTTGCTATTCCGGGGTGTTGATATTAATGTTAAAAGCAATGACGGCTTAACACCTCTCCATTTTGCGGCAATGTCCAATTTTTCAAAAGACGTAGCAGAACTTTTAATATTAAAGGGAGCAGATATTAACTCTAAAGACAATAAAAATGAAAGTCCTCTAAAAATAGCAAGACAGATGGGTAATCAGGATATTATAGATCTGCTTATCGCCCATAATGCCAGAGAGGAGTAGTATAAAGGGGATTACTATCTAAAAAATCCCGGAACAAAAGCTCCTGTGGTCTTGATATATTCTTTATATTCATCACCGAACCGATCAATCATCATTTTTTCTTCTTTTTCAATCCTGGAAGTCATTATGAAAACTGCCAGAATATTTGCTATAACTATAAGCCAGTTTGCCATAACAAGGGTAGAGCCTATCCATAATAAAAAAGCCGCACTGTACATGGGATGCCTTACCAGCTTATAAGGCCCCGATTTAATAAGAACATGTTCCTCTTTCAATTCCAGATATGGTGACCAGTATTTACCGAGAGTATAGTGAACCCAGAGAAATAAAAAAACACTGATTACTCCGATAAATACTCCTATCCATCTCAGCCATAAAGGGAAACAGATACTGAATCTCCTGAATAATTCGGGATTATTCACAAAAATAATTATATAAATTATTAAACACATATTAAAGAGAATACGTATCAGGCGGGTTTTATTATTTTCATTTTTCAATAACTCTTTATTCAAGTAATTTATTTTACCGATATGTTTAAACCTGAAACCGTAATATAATCTTATAATACTGACAATTCCTACGAGAGAAACAAAAATAATAAAAGCAAGTGTTTCATTCATAAATGATAAATTATATATTTATTTCCTTTCCGACTGAATCTTTAAAATTGCTTCGCTTCTGGTCCTGGCATGGGAAAAATAAGGATCCAGCTTGAGGCATTTCTCATAACAGATACGTGCTCCCATGTAATCTTCCTTTGCTTCCAGTATTTCTCCCATTGTATCCCACGGGATAGGGGAACCAGGTTCAGATTGTATGGCCTGATTTATCAGATCTGTTGCTTCATCATATCGTTTAAGTTTATATAAACAATAGGCCTTATCATTCAATACTCTTGTGTATGAAGGATTGATTGCCAGGACTTTATCGAAAACCGCTATAGCTTCTTCAAATCTGTCTTCTCTGATTAAACGGGAACCTTCCATTGCCAGGTCTGCCTGTTCTGTGGCGGAAGGCTTTATGGCAGAAGATACACATTTCCTGGCGTAATCATTATCCGGATCCAGTGCCAGTACTTTATTAAAATACTCATCTGCTTTATCATATTTTTGCTGGTGAAGATAAACCCAGCCAAGATTATTCAAGGCAGTAACATCATTGGGTTTCAGAGAAAGGGCTTTTAAACAGGTCTGAATGGCTTCCTCACTTCTTCCGTCTGATTCCAGAGATACTCCTTTATATGACATAGCAAATACATCCTTCGGATTAATATACAGGCTTTTATCGAAACACTTCGAACCTTCATAACCTTTTCCGGTAGCATTAAAAACAAGGCCCCTGTAATTCCAGCCATCAATATTATCAGGCTCAAGGGCCAGTACATTATCAAAACACTTCATAGCTTCGGAAAATCTCTTTAATTCGTATAAAGCAAGCCCTTTTAGCAGCCATACATCAATATTATCGGAATCAGCTCTCAAAGCACCATCAAAATATCTTATAGAATCTTCATATTTTTTATCATTATAGAGAGCTTTTCCCCTGCTATAAAAGCTGCCGGACTTATTGGATACGCTCTGGATAAACATAGCTATAATTATAAGAAATGAAAAGAAAATACTTCCTCCTACGATAGCTATTCTTATAAGGATTTTAGTATTCTCTTCACTTTTCAGAAAAGGATCATGGGTAACCGGCACAAGTCCGAGACGGGGAACAAAACAACCTGAATCACTTAAATATTCCTCCAGTTCTGACCTGAAATCTTCCATATCTGCATAACGTTTGCTATGATCCATGTGAATGGCTTTTCTTATAATAAATTCCAGATCACCCTTGACAAGAGGATTCAAAGGTTTCATGGGAGGAAATCTAAAAGGTGTAACGGTAGGATCATATTTCGTAAGCATCTGATAGAGTATGACTCCCAGACCGAATATGTCTGTTTGAGGGCCTGACTGTCCTCTGTTTTTATGCTGTTCCGGTGCTGCATATCCCGGTGTTCCGAATCTGAAAGTATCCGTATTTTTTCCCGGTGTATAATAACGGGCTATTCCGAAATCTATGACCTTTGCATTTCCCTTCGGGGTTATAATAATATTTGAAGGTTTTAAATCCCTGTAAATAACAGGAGTTTCGAAAGAATTATGAAGATATGACATAATATCTGCAATTTCTATAATCAGTGATACAGCTTTCTTAACAGACATGGGTTCTTTAGAAGAATTCATTATTTCTTCAAGGGTTTCACCTTCTATGTAGTCCATTGTAATATAATTGCGGCCGTCATGGCTGAATACTCCATGCATTCCGGGAAGCCCCGGATGGCTGAACCTGGCCATAATTTCTGCTTCTCTAAAAAATATTTCCCTTGCATTATCAGGTTCTAAAGACATGGCTTCCGGAGGAAAAATCTCTTTAACAACAAATCTGCCCGTATCTGTCAGTCTTTCTACAAGATAAACATTTCCCATGGCGCCACTGCCAAGTAATTTATCTACTCTGTATATATTATTAAGGACAGTACCCTTTTCAAGAGACAGATCTATTACCTCCAATCCATCAGAACATCCGGTATTCGAAATGTTCCATAACAACAGACATGACCGGAGCGGTCACAACCAAATATGAAAATTAACAAACAGTGAAGCATAAGACTTCATCATTTTCATATAAATTAATTCTTTTGAATTATTATAACATATTCAGAAGAGAAGGTTCTATTTCTCAAAAAAATATAGAACAATGAATTTTCCATACAGAAACAGGGCCTTTATCTATTGCAAGAAATATTAATGTAATATATACTGATAAGAGATAGAGTATTTTATGAGGTGATATAAATATGTCTCTTGTAGAAACTGGGTATGAACATATAGTTGTAGGAGATGATATGGTACCTATGATTTCAGGAACTACGACAAAAGTTATAGAACTGGTCATGGAACATATAGCTTATGGATGGAGTCCAGAAGAAATACACCTGCAGCATTCTTATTTGAGTCTTGGGAAGATATACTCTGCCCTGGGATATTACTGGGACCATGTAGAACAGTTAAATCAGGATATCGCACAGAGGATGCAGACGGTAGATGAGATGCAGCAGGGTATGAAATCATCTCTATTGAAGCAGCGCTTAAAAGCCAGAGGTTTGAAATGATAAATCTATATATGGATGTCCATATCCCTAAAGCTATTACAACAGGATTACGGATTCGTGAGATAGATGTTATTACTGCTCAGGAAGATAATACTGCTACTTTACCTGACCCTTCTCTGCTGGACAGGGCTACAGAATTACAGAGGGTGTTATTTACTTTCGACGATGATTTATTATGTGAGGCTACAAGACGGCAAACAAAGGGGCTTCCTTTTGCTGGAGTGATATACGCTCATATTTTAAAGGTCTCAATAGGTAAGTGTATTTCAGACCTGGAACTGATTGCTAAATCAGGAGAACCTGAAGATTTACTTAATACTGTGGAATTCTTGCCGTTATAGTATCAGAAAAACACCTATGACAGGATAATACCCTGTTCTTTTCACTTTTCACTCCAATCATGAACCTCCGGCAAAAAATACATGATATAATATGTCAGGAGGTGAAATGATGGAAATTGAAACAGGAAGGGTTCTAAACAAAATCTACAGAGTGGTAAATCTTCTCGGTAAAGGATCTATGGGGAATGTCTATCTTGTGGAAAGGATTAAATACGATAAAAAATTCGTCGTAAAGGAATTGAATTTTTCACAGGAAGCAGGCCTTGATATTTCCGCTGCAAAAGAAATATTCCACAGAGAAGCGGAATTTATGGCTAAAATCAACCATCCGGGAGTTCCGAAGATGCACGGCGTTTTTTCTCA
>JBEHWO010000445.1:0-5398 GCA_040217695.1 Vulcanimicrobiota bacterium
AGAGCGTGTCGGAAAAATCCTAGCCTACCGATAAAATTTCGTAAAATTCCTTTCTCACTTATTGGTTATTTTCTACTATTTAGACCTTTAATAAATATTACATTATTCATTTTTTGATAATTTTACAAATTATACTATTAATTTTGTCAGTATCCACCCTCTACACACTTATAATAATTATTATTGAATTTTTCTCTGCCTGATAAACGTTATAATTATGTTTTCGCTAAACGCTTGACCATAAGCCGGATCATCGCTGTATATATCATAGCTTCACTTGTATCCGTCAAACATTCATAATCCTTACTTAAACGGCGATATTTATTTAACCATCCAAAGGTACGCTCTACTACCCACCTGTGCGGTAATACCTTAAAACCTTTCATACCTGCCGGCCTTTTAACTATGTCTAATATCCAGTTGCAAGTAACTTTTACCCAATCGACTAATTGACCGCTATATCCGTGATCGGCCCATATTAATTTTAAACGGGGATACATTCCTATTATCTTTGATAAGACTATTTTTGCTCCATCTCTATCCTGTATATTTCCTTTATGCACCTCTACAGCAAGAATTAATCCAAGTATATCAACTACTATATGACGTTTCCTTCCATTAACTTTTTTCGCACTATCATATCCTCTATCCCCTGATATATCTACTGTTTTTACTGATTGACTATCTATTATACCAACACTCGGTTCTCTATTCCTATTTGCTTTCCCTCGCATTTCTTCTCGTAACGCATCATTAGTTTTTTTAAAGTACCATCTTTTTTCCACATTCGAAAATAATGGTATACTATTGTCCAGTCTGGAAAATCATGAGGTAACATTCTCCAGGAACATCCACTCCTGACTACATAAAAAATTCCATTTAATAGCTCTCTTTTACTGTGCTCCCGCGGACGACCTCGTTTGTCGGCACGAAGCGTATCTGGAAAATATATTTTTATTTCTTCCCATTCTTTATCTGTTAAATCACTTGAATAATTCTTTCTTCCCATTTTAAAATCCCTCATTTTTCTTCCTAACTTTATCTTATTTAAGAATTATTTACTAATTATTCAATTTATCCTCTTTATTTTAAAATTATTTTCCGACACGCTCTAAATAAACTTTAAAATTGGATTAAAATATAGTTAAAAATTTTTAATAAAAGTCAAAGAAGGATTCGTAGGTTAAAAGGAATAATTTACTTTCGTCGAACTATCGAACTATATGATGGTATAAACAGGCCGTAAATATTTTCTGCGTCACCGGTTATACGTCACACTGCAGTGAGCATAAATAATACATATAAGCTCACGTCACTCGTTACGGGAGGAATGATTTTATTACATGCTTATGTTCAGGTCAGTAAAAGGAGGTTGTTTTTATGAATAAAAGGTTTTTAATGTTACCGATAATTTTATCGATTCTTATGTTATCCGTTTTATGCTCGTGCCAGCAGAAAGAAGGAACGACGGGGCCGGAAAAAAAGAAACTTAAAGTAGCCTTTGTTTATGTCAGTCCCGTAGGTGATGCAGGGTGGACTTTTTCTCATGACAGAGCCAGAAAAGAAATGGAAAAAGAACTTGATTTTGTCGAAACTACCTATATGGAAAGTGTTTCCGAAGGATCTGATGCGGAAAGAATTTTCACCGGTCTCTGTGAAAAGGGTTACAAACTTATTTTCGGAACAAGTTTCGGTTATATGGATTCTATGGAAAATGTAGCAAAAAAATATCCCGATGTAGTATTTATGCACTGTTCCGGCTATAAAACTTCATCCAATCTGGGTACATACTTTGGCCGTATAGAGGAACCCAGGTATCTTTCAGGCCTTGTGGCAGGAAAGATGACAGAAGTAAATAAAATAGGTTATGTTGCGGCCCATCCGATACCGGAAGTAGTAAGAGGTATAAATGCTTTTACCCTTGGGGTAAGAAAGGTAAATCCGAAAGCCACGGTTCATGTGGTATGGACCTATACCTGGTTTGATCCTGGAAAAGAAAAAGAAGCGGCGTCAAGCCTTCTGGATACGGGAGTGGATGTAATTGCACAGCATCAGGACACATCTGCTCCACAGCAGGCAGCAGAAGCTAAAGGAGTTTATTCTGTCGGTTATAACTGTGACATGAGTTCTTTTGCTCCCCAAGCACATCTTACGGCACCAGTATGGAACTGGACACCTTTTTATATAAAAACTGCAAAAGAAGTTTATAACGGAACATGGAAGACCGGTTCTTACTGGGAAGGTATGAAAGCAGGTGTAGTAGATCTTTCTCCTCTCGGAGCTATGGTACCGGAAGATGTTAAGAACATTGTAGAAAAGGAAAAGGAAGATATAATAGCAGGGAAATATAAAATATTTGCCGGCCCTATAAAGGATCAGCAGGGAAAAGAAAAAGTGGCTAAAGGGAAAGAACTTACAGACGAGGAACTTTTAGAGATGAACTGGTTTGTAGAAGGTGTGGAAGGAAAAGTAAGCAAGTAATAAATAAATGGTGAGATGTGAATGGTGAAATATTAAAACCCGGGTCAAAGGAAATTTTCAGGATTTATAGAATATCTATAAAGACGTAAGGCATGACTTGTCACACGTTATGCCTTACCTGTTACAAAACAAAGGTGATAACAATTCCAAGAGCAACAAAAAAAGCAAAATACAGATTAATAAAAACAATCTTCAAATATATAATTCTTATATGTATTCTTCTGACTCTCCTGGTTTTAGGCACTGCAGCAGGTATAATATACAGTTGTTATAAAACCCTTCCGGACATAAGTGCCCTGGAAAAATTCCAGCCCGGGGAAACAACACGAATCTATGCAAGTAATGGCGAACTCGTAGCAGAACTTTATGAAGAAAACAGGACATGGGTTCCTCTCAAGAAAATGCCGAAAGATCTTGTCAATGCCTTTCTTGCCATAGAAGACGACAGGTTTTATTCCCATCATGGTATAAGCATAAAAGGCATTTTAAGAGCCATATGGGCCAATCTCAGGGAACAAGGCATGAGCCAGGGAGCCAGTACCATTACACAGCAGCTTGCTAGAAACCTTTTTCTTTCTCAGGAGCAGAGCTACGGAAGAAAAATCTCCGAAATCCTTCTTTCTATTCAGATTGAGAAGAAATTCACAAAAGATGAAATTTTAGAATTATATTTAAATCAAATATTTCTCGGTGCCGGTTCATTCGGTGTAGAAGCCGCATCCAGAACATATTTCGGCAAATCTGTGTCAGATGTGGATCTCGGAGAAGCTGCAATCCTTGCAGGTCTCCCCCAGGCACCTTCCGTTTATTCCCCTTTTGTGGATATTAAAGCATGTAAAAAAAGGCAGACCATTGTCCTTAACAGGATGAAAGATCTGACTATGATTGCTCCTGAAGAAGCAAAAAAATATATAGATAAACCTGTAAAAACGACAGGGCCGAGAGAACTTGGCTTTAAAGGTTTTCGTATGCCTTATTTCAGCACTTACTGTCTTCACGAACTGGTTCAAAAGTACGGTTCCGAAGCAGTCTACAGGGGCGGCCTGAAGGTTTACAGCACACTGGACATACCACTTCAGGAATATGCCCAGACAGCACTGAGGAAAGGTATTGATCTGGGAATACAGGAATATGCCTATTGCAGTGAAGGAGCTCTTGTATGTGTGGAAAATAAAACAGGTTTCATAAGGGTCATGGCAGGGGGATATGATTACAATCAGAAAAATCAATTTAACAGGGCATGGCAGGCAAAAAGGCAGCCAGGTTCTTCATTCAAGATAATTGTCTATACTGCTGCAGTGAACAGCGGCATATCACCTGATACCGTATTCAGCGATTCTCCTACAACATTTACCTCACCCCAGGGAGAACCCTATACACCACAGAACAGTGACGGCAGGTTTATGGGTTCCATGCGCATGAGAGATGCTCTCAGGCTTTCCCGTAATGTTATAAGTGTGAAGATTCTGGAACAGGTAGGTATAGATACTGTAATAAAATATGCCCATGCAATGGGTATTCAGGGCGAATTAAAACCATATCTGTCTCTTGCCCTGGGCAGTGCCGAAGTGACTGTTCTGGAAATGGCTTCTGTCGTATCGATACTCGGGAATATGGGGACAAAAATTGAACCAACGACAATAAAAAAGATAACAGACAGTGACGGAAATATTATAGAAGACAATTCAAACAAAACAGGTATAAAGATTCTCCCTGCAGAAACAGCCTATAATGTTACAGATATGCTCAGAACTGTAATAGAGAGCGGCACAGGTGCCAATGCCTATATAGGAAGACCGGCAGCAGGCAAGACAGGCACTACAAGTGATTACCGGGATGCATGGTTTGTAGGTTATACGCCGGATTTTTCCACTGCTGTCTGGATAGGTAATGATGATTTTTCTCCTATGGAAAGGGTTTACGGAGGAGATTATCCTGCCATGATATGGGCTGATTTTATGAAAAAAGCAGAAGAAAAACTTCCTGTAGCCGAGTTTGAGATGCCGAAAGGCGATTATGTAGAAGCAGAGATATGTCCCGAATCAGGACTTATTGCAGGTCCGAAATGTCCGTCCTCTACAAAAAGGCGATTCGAGAAAGGCACTGAACCACAAAAAAACTGCGAACTTTCCGAGCATAAAGGCTGGGCCGTTGATAATACGAGAGAGGTATCACAACCAACACCTGCACCTGCTGTACCTGCTGAAGAAGATGACGGGAAAATAGAGGAATAGTTGAGGTTTTATGGTTGAGAGTTGAGGGTTTAGAGACTTCTCATCTTAAACTCTCAACTCTCAACCATAAACTATTTCTGAGTCCAATCAGGTATCGCTTCTAAAATCATTATGTTCGTAATAAGATCATCCCCTGCTTTTGCATCTGATTTAACCATAAATCCAATGCCTATACGGGGGAATATGATGTCACTGCCTCCGAGATCATTTTTCTGCATAATATAATATTTCTTATCTATTTGATCTCTGTATTTTTCCTGAATTTTCATTGCACTGGCTCCTACTTTAAGACCTCCGGGAGCAACAAAATTTTTGTCAAATACAAAGATAGTTATCAATTTATCATTTTCTATGGTTAACATAAGTCCGTATTCACGTTTTTTATCTTTATTGTAATTATAAACAAAATACTTCTGGCTTCCTTCTCCCTTTTCTACTTTATCAGGTTCTCCCATCATTTTTTTTATGTCTTTTGAAGATGTTCCGAGCTTAAGACCTCCCACAGATTTTCCCGGCACAATATCCTTTGTGGGAAGATTTGCGAGGATTACAGAGGAAAGTAAAAAACCGAAAAGTACTGTTAATATAGCAATTTTTCTCATTAATAAGATCTCCTTTCATAAATATACGATTCTTAACAGATGACCGGTAATCAGGGTTCAGTATTCACTGCCAACCGGTCA
>JBEHWO010000446.1:0-5392 GCA_040217695.1 Vulcanimicrobiota bacterium
AAAAGAAAAAAGGAAAAAATAAATAAAAAAGGTGAGGATTTAAAAAGAAAGCAGATTATATTGAAAAATGAAAAAAATAATATAATAAATGCAATCACTGCCGGGTACAATCCAGAACTTTTTAAAGAAAAACTCGAAGGAATTCTTGAAGAAGAAAAGCGAATTGAGTATCTTCTTCAAATAGAGGAAGAGGAAAAGCCAGGAAAAAGGCATGGTGAAGAAATAATAAAGATAAGTAAGATTTTAAAAAAGCTTTCCCCGAGGGAATTCAAGGATTTTTTGAGGGATACTATTAAAATTTATCATAATATTCCAGAAAAACAAGGTGTGATAAAGATTTTCGAGATATATCCGGGAAAAGAACTTTGCTACAAGTTATAAAAAATGCAGGAAGCAGTCGGGGCCAGTAAGGTAGGAGAAGCTTCATATAAATTCCCGGACCATATGAGAGAATATACGGAAGAAGTTCATTTTTATATTTATGTCTTATACAGAAAAGACTGGGAACGTTATAAAAATAAAGGAGAATAATTATGCCTACTGTTATGCAGGGAGATATAAATCATAATGAAGAAATATATTTTCAGGATAAAAATATTACCATAACGAGCAAAAAAATATCTGTAAACAAAAGAACCTATATTTTTTACCCTGTAACAGTTGAAATGCCATTATCAAACATATGTTCCTGTGAAGTTAAAACCTTTTATAAAGGTGATCCGTGCCGCCCTGCCAGACATTATGAATTTTCCCTTGTCATATTTTTACGTAAAGAAATGAAATGGGAAAAGCTTCTTTCAGGTAAAGACAGAAATTACCTGGATATGGTACAGGCTATCTTGACAGATGCCCTGGGTAATCGCTATAATAGGGGCAATTGATTTGTAAATATTTTTTTATTAAAGAGGAACTTATGGATAACAGACCATATATGAAAATATTTAATTTCCAGGGCCGTTATATACAGGCAGGAATTATTCTGTCATGTTTCCCTGTGATTTCCAGGGAAAAAGATTCCTCTTTAATTTTAAAAGATCCCTCCGAAATACCTTCAAAAATCCTCACAAATTACAACAACACCATAACCAGACAGGGGCTGTCAGTTAATGCCCCTGCAGGAAAGTAATATTTTTTTCCTTCTGGCAGTCCCGTAAATAAAAATCATAATTTATATATTTAGCGTGATGTGTAATGCGTAATGCGTAATGCGTGGTTTCACCGGGTACCGGGCGAACAGGGTTCGCCCCTATCATACACCTTTCACTTTTCACTGACATCAATGCTCGTTCGGTCACAACGAAGTATGAGCATCTGTTCCTCCCGTCACGAGTTACGCGTTACGCGTTACGCTTCTCATATAAAAAAGGAGAGATAAACATGAAAATTTTAGGCATACATACAAAATATTTTAATTTCCAGAGCAGAGAAAAAGCAATGGAAGGAGCTGAAGTAATTTCAGATGGGAAACACAGTATAGACAGAGAATGTCTCGTCATATTCATATCGGTGGAAAAAGAAGACGAAGAGTCTCATTTTTCAGTATCAGAACAGCTCGTATCCGATACAATTAAACGATCTGAAGTTCTCGGAGTAAAGTCTGTAGTAATATATCCTTATGTTCACCTTACGGAAAACCCTTCTTCACCTGCAGTTGCCCTGAAGGTTTTAAATAAAGTTGAAAAAGAACTTTCGAGAAAAGTGGAAATATTCCGGGCACCTTTCGGATGGTATAAATCATTTGAGATTTCATGCCTTGGTCACCCCCTTTCCGAATGGAGTGCCAGATATTTTCCCGGTAAGGATATAAAAAGAGCCGAACAATCGGAAAGGAAAGGCAGTGAATTTATCCGTTATATCATAGCAGATCTCAAAGGGAATACATATGAAGTAAATCCTGAAAAATTCAGAGATTGTCCTGTTTTTTCAGATAAGGAAGAGATTTATTTACTTTTAAAACAGTTTGTCTCAAATGAACTTTCTTCAAAGTCTCAATCAGATTCTGTTCCGAAACACATAGGTTATATGAAAAAACATGAACTGGTAGATTACTGTGATGTTTCTGAAAAAGGGCATTATAAATGGTATCCCAAAGGACTCTTAATTCAAAAACTCATCATGGATTATGCAGGTAAACTCGCAGCGGAATGGGGAGCTTTTGAAATGAAAAATCCAATTGTCATAAGAGGAGACCATAATGTAGTGGGAGAGCTTATGGGAGAATTTCATGAAAGGGATTACAGGGTTGACGGCGGGAGAGGTACATCATATCTGCGCTATGCGTCAGATCCTCTTGCATTTCCTTTCATGGAGAAAGTAAGATTCAGCCTGAAGCAGACACCTCTCAAGGTCTATGAAGAAGCAACATGTTTTCGAAATGAACAGGACGGTGAAGTAAGCGGCCTCAAGAGGGTAAGAAATTTTATGATGACAGACATGCATGCTGCATGTGCCACAGCGGAACAGGCACGTGAAGAATTCGAAATACTCTGTTTGAAATTTGCTTCTCTCATGAATGATATTATTGCTCCCGGCAGATGGGTTCTGGGATGGGAAGGAACGGAAGATTTTTTTGAAGAGAATAAAGAATGGCTTATAAACATAGGAAACAAAATGAAAGTACCGTCGTTTTTTAAATTAATGAAACATATGAGCCATTATTATGCGATGAAAAATGAATATCAGACAATTACGGAAGACGGCTCAAACGTTCAGGTAAGTACAGTTCAATGGGATGTAAAAGACGGAGAGCGATTTAATATAGGTTATATAAATAATGAAGGTGAAAAAGTTCCATGTCCTGTAATTATTCATGCTTCAAGCTTCGGAAGTATAGAAAGAACACTCTGTTCTCTGCTGGAAAATATAGCTATCAATGAAAATTCGGGGATTGTTCCCATGTTCCCTCTGTGGCTGTCTCCGACACAGGTAAGGATTATACCGGTATCGGAAGAATATCTTCCTTTTGCTATGGAACTGTGTGACAAAATAAAAAGTCATAATATAAGAGTCGATATAGATGACAGAGGTGAAACAGTCGGTAAAAGCATAAGGAACGGGGAACAGGAATGGATTCCATATATGCTTGTGGCAGGAGAAAAGGAAAAATCGTCAGGCCTTGTTACAGTCAGGCAGAGAGAAGACAGAAGTCAGAATACGATGAAACTGGCAGATTTTATAGAAATGATAAAAAATAAAACAAAAAATATGCCTTTTCGGCCTCTGCCGTTGCCTGTTTTTCTGAGCAGGAGACCGATGTTTTACGGGTAAAAGGTCTAAGCGGTGCCAGCGGTAAATACGACACCGGACAATCTGTAATCCTGTCTCCTCGCGTGACGCGTCACGCGTGACGCGTCACGACTATAACCAGTGGAATATTTACCGTTATAAGCACTAAGAATCTGTTCGAAAAGTCATCAAAACATTCCAGTGGTGAGGCTCTTGCGAAAAATCTATAATCCTGGTGCAAAATAACCTGTAAAAATTTGCACTGAAATTCATTATCATATATAATATCTGTAAGGAGGCGAAAATTATGAAAATTGATGAAAAAACTAAAAAAGAAGTAATAGACGTAATGAACAGGTATGCCAGTGCGAGTGAAGCAAAAGATGTAGAAGGTATAATGTCTCTTTTTCCCTCTGATGATAATAATATAATAATCTATGGTTCGGGTGCAGATGAAAAACGTATTGGTCCGGAAGAAATAAGGGCTCAAATGGAAAGGGATTTTTCCCAGGCAGATTCTATGGCACTTATATATGACTGGTATTCTGTAGAGGGCACAGATAATGTAGCATGGTTCAGTGCCGATGTTACTGTAAGTGCCACTGTTTCCGGCAAAAAAATGACTCTTCCCGCACGTTTTACTACTGTACTGGAAAAACGTAATGGCAGATGGTTTATGGTGCAGGGTCATTTCTCCATACCGGCATCAGGTCAATCAGAAGGAGACTCTTTCCCCGGATAATACGTATGAGTAATATTTTCCAAGTGCTGACAGCGATAAATACGACACCGGATAACCTGTAATTTTGTCCCCTCCCGTGACGCGTTACGTCACAACTATAACCAGTGGAATATTTACCTTTATAAGCACTAAGAGTCTATCCGAAAAGTAGTATCTATTTTTACACCCTTCCAGGGGTGACGCTATGGAGAAAAAGATATACCGTATTAACAATGAGTTTTACATTAAATAATGTAATATCGTAGCAGTTTGTAAGAACAGGTTGTTTTGCACGAGGATTATAGATTTTTCGGAAGAGCGTCACCACTGGAAGGCATTCAATGACTTTTCAGATAGGTTTTAAGTACCGTAACAGATAAATTAGTAACCAAAATCTTATATATCGTGACGCGTAACGCGTGACGCGTAACGCGTTACGGGAGCAGAAACTTTATATAAGCACATGATACGTAATTTTTTGGATACTCTTTTACCTGGTGTGGTACTAAAGCCTGTTCATAAAGCAGGTCTTTATTTATAGGAACAACTATTTAAACCATTTGCTCTGCAATGTTACAGGTACATAGTTTTCAATATAGGAAATGGCGCTTACTGGGTCAGGAATTACGGAATAAAGTTTTCTATAATCTGATTTTGCAAAATTTTCTCTGTACATATGTTCGAAAAAATCGATTAAATTTTTATAGTAATCGTCAGTATTCAGGAAAACTACAGGTTTATTGTGAATCTGCAGTTGTTTTAAAGTCAAAATTTCACATACTTCCTCAACAGTGCCAAAACCTCCGGGAAGAGCAATAAAACCATCAGACATATCTTCCATAATTTTCTTTCTTTCTCTTATATTTTCAGTAATAAAAAGTTCGTCTGATTCATTATAGGCTATATTTTTTTCTTTCAGAAAAGACGGTATAACACCTGTCACATGACCTCCTTTGGAATGGACAGCTCTTGCCACTGCTCCCATAAGTCCTATGTTTGTCCCTCCATATACAAGAGTCCATCCCCTGAGACCTATCATTTCTCCCAGTTCTATAGCTGTTTTAAAAAACGAAGGTTTTACTCTGTCACTCGATGAACAGTAAATACAAATTTTTTTCATGTTATTTCTCCTGAAAAATTTTATATAAATTATTTAGATAAGTTGCTTCTACATAATTTTCATCTAAAGCTTTATTTTACGACATTAAAAATGAAAATTCCTATACCCTTAAATTATCTGAAATTGTTATGATGAGACTATAAACGCTCCTTTTCTCCAAAATTATCCCTTTTTATATTCTATTGTAAAGGACCTTTAAAGTCAAGTTTCAGTTTTCCTCCTGATATGTTATAATCTTACGAAATTCAAATTATAAAGGAGTGATCTTTTTGCTTTATCAGGTAATTTTATTTTTATCTATCTATATAGTCTTATGCTGTCCGTCT
>JBEHWO010000447.1:0-5383 GCA_040217695.1 Vulcanimicrobiota bacterium
CCAATCAATTGGTGGGCATCCTGCTTCTCAGAATGATGCCTCGTAGACTCAGTGTAAACTGATTCCGCCGGCAGAGCATCCTCCACAGGCATAACTTCGGGGAATTCATACCCTGGTGCCTTTAAGTTGGCAAAACCTTCATCTCTTATATTTAAGGAAGCATTCAGATCTCTGTCAAGAATACTCCCACAACAGGGACAAACCCATATTCTATCAGAGAGTTTTAAATTCTTGTTTTTATATTTACAATTATTACAGACCTTTGATGAGGGATAAAATGTGTCTACCTTATGAAATATACTGCCATATAACTTACTTTTATACTCAAGCATCACTGTAAATATACCCCATCCTGAGTCTGATATGGATTTTGATAAATGTCTGTTTTTTAATAGACCTTTTACATTTATATCCTCTACTATTATGACTCGATTTTCGTCTACCATTCTACGGGATAATTTATGTAAAAAGTCTTTTCTCTGATTTTTTATCTTCTCATATACCCTCGCTACTTTATATCTTGCTTTTTCTCTGTTCTTACTTCCTTTACACTTTCGGCTTAATCTTCTCTTCTCTTTCTTTAACTTCTTTTCTGATTTATTTAATATTTTAGGATGGCATATCTTCTCACCTGTTGATATTGTGACAAAATGGGTGAGGCCTACATCAAGACCCACCATACCTTCTCCCTGCTTCTTTACTTCTATCTCTTTCTCTACAAGGATATTTACATAATAATTATAAGTTCCTGTTTTTGTTATACTTATACTTTTTATTGAACCTTCTATTTCTCTATGAAGGTTTATCTTTATTTCACTCTTAAGTTTCGGAATTCTTAATCCATCACATTTTATACTGAAATGCTGCGGGATTGATATGGAATTACTATCTTTTTTCTTCTTAAATACTGGAAATTTTGCACGGCCTTCAAAGAAATTACAAAAAGCACTCTTTAAATTCTTTACTGCTTCCTGAAGACTCTGAGAATTGGCTTCTTTCAAAAATTCATATTCTTTCTTTAATAAAGGCAGTTCTTTCTTCAATTCATAATAATTAAAAGGCTTTTTTAATTCTTTGTATTCCTCTATTGATTTACTTAACAGGTAATTATATACAAATCGGCAGCAGCCTATCTGTTTACTTAAAAACAACCTTTCTTCTTCTGTTACTTCAAGCCTGAAACGATATGTATATAACATTATTTTTTTACCTGCTTTTCCATATATCTTTTTATTACTTCTTCTGATATGCTTCCTATGGTCTCTATGTAATAAGAGGGATTCCATAGATGGCCTCCCCATAATTTACTTTTCAGGCCGGGGAATTTCATAAATAATTTTCTTCCGCTTATACCCTTTATCATTTTTACCATATAACAGGGACTTATTTTGGGATGACCTGAGGCAAATATATGTATATGATCTTCTTCTCCTACTTCCATTGCAGATACTTCAAATCCTTTTTCTTTTGCTATTTCCATTATTACATCTTTTAAATATTCTTCAACTTCTCCGGTAAGAACTTTTTTACGGTATTTAGTTGAAAATACTATATGGTAGTTACAATTATAAACGCATGTTCGGCAGTGTTTTAAATTATCTTTATTCATACATATAGTATAGCAAAAACTTCAACTATAGTCAATAAATACAGCTTATCACTTTAATGTAGCTGGTAAAACCCAGCCCCTGTCGTTCTGTATCTCCCCAATCAATTGGGAAGGATTAGAACGACCCCCATTCCTAAAAAGGTATTATAAATCTACAGACATAGCCCTCATCTGCAGAGGTCACATTCCCCCATAGTTCAGGATATTTCTCGAAGGTTTCACCGAGTTTTTCCTGGAGGCTTCTGTCTGTTATAACAGGATTGACATATTTCATATAAATTTCGCTCGTATTCAAGTATAAAAGTATTATAGCTTCAGTAGAAAGTTCTGATTTCACGCAATCTTCTACAGACTTATTATCCTTATAAAAGGTATTTATTATATCTCTGGAGGCAGATCTGTTTCCTACAAACAACATAATAAAATCATTCAATCTGCAGTAAGTAGCCGTTCCTCCCGGCACAGTTCTCACAGGTATATCCCGGTAACTTTCGGAAGACACCAGCGGAATAAAGCTGAAAAGACTTTCAGAACTGCACAACATAGTGTTCAATGAGGAATTTGATTTAAGCTTTAAAGCTACAGTGCCTGAAGGAATTTTTTTGGATAATCTGCCATTTTCTTCAATATCTTCCGGAATAAGACTGCAGGCCAGTTCTTCCGACAGAGAAGAAAGTATATAATCAAGTGTAATACCGAATTGATTTTCAACGGTATTTTTAAGATTACTTACTGCGGGAAGGCCGTCAAAAAGTGACAGCAGAACAGGTAAAGTCTGCTGAGGTTCTGCAATTGCCACAAGATCCGATTTCTTTTCAGGGAAAAATGCTATACTTCTGAGTTTTCTTCCATGAAGAGAAAATACTTTTTCTGCAAAAGGGGACAGCTTTTTCTGTTTTATAAGATAGGAATTTAATTTCAGTTTCCCACCGGTAATATCCAGTGCACATCCTGTATATTTTATACCATCAAGCAGTTCTTTCCATTTAATCTTTTTTGCTTCTGACATTGTATCCAGAAATCCTCTGTTTATGGAAGGAACATTGCAGAAAAGAAAACCTATTGAATCAGATGTCATTTTCTTTTCACGAAAAGAAGAAAAATTAATATCTCTGGTGATTGAAAGCTGAATGTCATCAAAACAATCAAGGGATTTTTTCAGAAGTTCACCGTTGCTTGCAACAATGAAAAACTCATCATTTACATAGTAAGATTTCTCTTTAGAATATAAAATTTCTTTTTCTTTATATATCTCCTTTTCAAAAGACTCACTGTCATTGAGTTTTGCGATAAAATCATTGATTCCGTCTTTATCTTCAATATTAAAGACTATGATAAAAGGTACTTTATCTTTTAAATCCATTATCTGTGGCATTTTCCCGTTATTTGCGGCACCGATCAGCTTGGTCAAAGCTCCTTCCAGTTCATAAAAAGATATGGCAAAATTCGGTTTTATATAAGGGAAAAAATCTGTTCTGTAGTCAATATCTCCCGGGGGAAATCTGGAAAAAGCTATGGCACATGCAAGGTCTTCCAGATTGTTCAGAAACAGCTTTATTTTAGGTTCTGTCTTTAAAGAATCCAGTTCCCCGTATATACCTCTTCTTACAAAAAAAGAATTAATATTAATATTTGCTATTAACTGGCCGTCTTTAGGTATGAACTGAAGAGTATCTTTATAGTCTCCTATCATACATGAAGAAAATACTATTACTGATAATATTAAAACAGTTATTAAACAAAATTTAATTTTCATAGGTTCACTCCTTAATTTTTTATCGTTACGCGTTACGCGTAACGTGAGGACAGATTGTCCGGAATTCGATTATTCTCATTTATAATGAAATTATTATATCATTATCATCTCAATCAATGCAATTTCCGTACCTAATAATAAAAAAATTCGATAGTGTTTTTTTATGACAGGTAGATTCACTTCTACTGTAAATTGCGCTTAATTCTGTAAATCTATTAATTAGTGAATAGTGAGTAGTGAATAGTAAGTAAAATCAATTTTTTTTCACTTTTCACTCTGAATGTTCTGTGATAAATTTCTTTTTCCATTGTATATAAAATCATCTGTCATTTTTAAACACAATCAAAAATTTCTGGTAGGAATTAAATTTTTTATATAGAAATTTATATAATCTTCGTGTTACGCGTCACGCGTCACGATAAAAATCAATCAGGAGGTTAATTCATTTATGTATTCAAAAAAATTACTATCACTACTCATCATTTTATCTATTTCCATAGTCTGCATTATTCCGGCTTTTGCAGAAGACTTTAAAATTTCAAATCTGAAATTCGGTTACGGAGCAAAAGATGGCGATCTGAGAAAAATAACGGAAGAAACCACCACTATTAAAGCTCTGGGAAATCATGAAATTCCTGTAAATGATAAGATGGAAAAATCCACTCTTATAGGCATATCTTTCGATTATGAAGGAGCAGTTGAAGGGGCAATACTCAGGATGAAAATGCCGGATGCAGGTAATTTTTATAATCATGAAGGTAAAGCTGTGGCAGAAAATGTAAATTTTTATGATTATCAGATAAAATTCGATAAAGAAAAAGGTAATTATATAAAAACTATTGCCATGTTATCTTCCGATCCTTACGGGAAATATACCTTTGAAATAATTTACAAAGACAATATAGTCGGCTCGGTAGATTTTAATTATGTCTCTCTGGAAAAAGAAGAATTCAGTATTTCCGCTCTGAAATTCGGTTATGCAATAAAAGATGGAGACGGTAAGCAGATAACAGAAGAAACTACTGAGATTAAAGCTGTCGGGAACTATGAAACAGAAGTGAACGGGAAAATGGAAAAATCCACTCTCACAGGTATTTCCTTTGATTATAAAGGTGGAGTAGAAGGTGTTATACTCAGAATAAAAATGCCAAAATCAGGTAAATTTTATAACAATAAAGGCGAAACTGTGGCAGAAGATGTAACATCCTATGATTATCCCATAAAATTTGAAAACGAAAAAGGTAATTATATAAACACCATAGCCATATTACCTTCTGACCCTTACGGAAAATATATCTTTGAAATAATTTACAAGGATAATGTTCTTGGTTCAATAGAATTTAAATATTCAGAAGAATCTAATTCCAGGGAAAAATAATGGTAGTCGTAACGCGTGACGTGTGACGCGTGACGCGTTACGAATCTTTAATGAATAGCAAATCCGCAGTCCATATTAAGAGTCTGTCCTGTTATGCCGGAAGCATGGTCGGAGGCAAGATATAAAACCAGTTCTGCCACTTCGTCCGGGTTGAGAAGCCTTTTTAAAGGAATAGCCTTTATTGTATTCTTCAGCAAAATATCCTCTTCTGAATTGAACATTTTAGAAAGAACACCTATAGTGCCTTTATGAAACATGTCCGTATCCATGGCTCCCGGGCATATGGTGTTAACATTTATCCCGGAAGAGGCCACTTCTTTTGCAAGAGCTTTAGAGAATCCTATAACTGCCGCTTTTGACGCAGAATAGGCAGAGGCAAGAGGTGCGCCCACATCACCTGATACAGAAGATATATTTATAATTTTACCTTTTATATTATTTTTCAGCATAATATTTACTGTTTCTCTGGACATAAGAAATGTGCCTGTTATATTTACAGATAAAATCCTGTTCCATTCTTCCAGTGTAGTATCGGTCATTTTCTTTACAAGTGCAATAGATGCATTGTTAACAAGTATATCTACTTTACCATACACAGACAGAATTTTTTCAAATATATATTTAACCCTTTCTTCAGAAG
>JBEHWO010000448.1:0-5378 GCA_040217695.1 Vulcanimicrobiota bacterium
TTTTAATCTGGGAAAAGCCTGTGCCGGTCTGAAGCAGAATGAAGAAGCCAGAACTGCTTTTAATATGGCTATTTCTTCTGCTTCCAGCAATCAGTTTGCAGTTATGGACAGAGGTACAGGAGGATGGAAAGCCTGCTGTGAACTGGGGTTGATTTACCTTGGAGAAGATAACTCTTCGGAAGCATTGAAACATTTTAACAATGGACTTAGAATGTTCCCGGATTCCCAGAAACTTTTTATAAATGCCGCTCACTGTTACCGTAAATTAAAATTTTATGATCACAGCCGTGATTATTTTGAAAAAGCTCATGAATTGGAGCCGGAAAGACTCGATATATGCTATGATCTCATAGATTTATATGATAAACTTGGAGTTCCTTCCAAAGCTGTTTCATTGATTGAAGAAATGATTGATTATTATCCTTCCGTTAAAGATCTATTCTTTGAACTTGCACAGAGATATGATTATGCAGGCGATTACAGTATGGCAGTTCATTATTATACTCAGACACTTGTACTGGATGAAAAAGAGAGCACTGCTTATTTTTACAGAGCCAGATGCCACTGGTATCTCGGCTCATCCAGGAAAGCCAGAAGCGATCTTAAAAAAGCCTATGAACTTGACCCTGAGTTATTTAAAGGTTTTACTCTGTATGATTTTGTTTAGTGAGTAGTGAGTTGTGAAAAGTGAATGGTGAGTCGTGAATCGTAGTAACCGGGGTTAATTCTACCCGTCACGCGTTACGCGTCACGCGTCACGTTTAACAGGAGGTTTCTATAAAATGTCAGAGCCGGCTTTAAGTCTTGCAATGATAGTAAAAAATGAGCAATATAACCTTTATACGTGTTTACATCAGGTTCATGATCTTGTAGATGAAATAATCGTTGTAGATACAGGCTCTACCGATAATACTGTTCAAGTGGCAGAGCAGTTCAATGCCTCCGTGTATCATTATAAGTGGAATGAGAATTTTTCCGCAGCCAGGAATTTTTCTCTGAAAAAATGTAATGGTAAGTGGATATTTGTCCTTGATGCAGATGAATTTATAGATAGTCCGATGAAATATAAAGTAAGAGAATTAATTGAGAGAAATGATTTTGTTGGGTTTAATTTTGAACAATTCACTTATCTGAATAAAGATGTGACCCCTGATTTTCGCTTAATGCCTGTACTCAGATTGTTTCCCAATCACCCTTCCCTCAGATTTAAAGGAATGGTACAGGAAACAATTATATGTAATGATAGAAAGCTTAATTTTAAAACAATAGAGTCAGGCATCAGAATCTGGCATTATGGATATATAGATGTCTTTCATCCGGTAAAAGAAAAATATAAGAGAGATTTGAATATATATCTCAGAAATTTAAAGAGAAATCCGAGAGAGCCTTATCTTTATTTTTTTATAGCTTTACAATATGTGTCTCTCGGCATATATAATGAAGCGATTAAATATCTGGATTATGCCATAAAATATAGTTCTTCCGGTTTCTGTTATTATTCCTGTCTTTTTTCTGCCTATGCAGGTATTTTGAATAAACTCGGTCGTTACAATGAGGCAAAACATATGGCAGAACTGGCTCTATCTAAAGATCCCCATATGGGTGAAGCCTGTTTTAATATGGGTGAAACCCTGCGAAATCTTGGTGAATGTCGCAGTGCAATTACTGTGCTCGAAAAAGCCATAGAAAACCATGAAAGTTTTCTTTTTTTTCAGGACAGAGCCAAAGGAACATGGAGAGCCTGGTCTGAGATAGGTCTTTCCTGTGTGAGGTTAAAACAGATAAAAGAAGCAGCGGAAGCCTTCCTGAAAGCCTTATCGATAAAACCTTTTTATCCTCCTTTAATGATATGCCTTGCCTATCTTTATAAAGAGATGGATGATCCGGAAAATACGGAAAAATATCTTAAAGCAGCATATGAACAGGAAATCACAAAGGTTGATCTTGCAAGAGAGCTTTATCATATATACAGAAAAACAGGAAGGCTTAATCTTGCAGCAACTACTCTTGAAAGTGTTTATTCATATAACACCGGCAACATGGGTTTACTTTTAGATATAGCCGGAGCTTTTGATGAGGCAGGAGATAACCATAAAGCAATAAATTATTACAATATTTATATTAAAGAACAACCTTCTGCAGAACCGGATGTTTATCTCAGAAGAGGAGTATGTTTATTCAGAACCGGTTCTGTAAAAAAAGCCAGAGACGATTTTGAAACATGCAGCAGAGAAAATCCTGATCTATTAAGAAAGGTTTTTCTTGAAGAACTGGTAAGAGGCAGTGAACAGTGAGCAGTGAGCAGTGAGCAGTAATTTATATAAGGATATGTACATGATAACATAATAACTGATAACTGGTAACTGCTCACTGATAACTGATATAAGGGGGTACTCTGTGAAATTTTTATTTCGTTTGTTCAATGTAATTCTTGTTATAGTCCTGTTACTTGTAGTGGCAGGATCTGTATTGAACTATCTTCAGATATTTTCTTCTAAAAAAAAGGGCCAGAATGTAACTTTTTCTATAGCCCAGGGGAGTTCTACAGGAGATATTGCCACTGTGCTGGAAGATAAGGGTCTGGTAAAGAGCAGTTTTATATTTAAACTGGTTGTAAAACATACAAAAACGGGTGACAGGCTTCAGGCAGGAGATTATACTCTGAATACCGGTATGTCCATGATGGAGATAATTGAAAATCTTAAGAAGGGGCAGGTGGACAGAACCTATGATTTTACAGTGCCTGAAGGCTTTACTTCCAGACAAATTGCAGGGCTTTTGAAAGAAAAGGGATCTGTGAATGAGCAGGAATTTTTAGATATAGTTAAAAGCGGCGGAGGTATAAAATTTAAATATTCCCATCTTCTGAAAGGACATTCACTGGAAGGCTTCCTCTTTCCCGACACTTATTCGGTTTATAAGGATAGCACACCCCGGGAAATAATTGAAAAGATGGTAAAACGTTTTGAAGAGGTTGTCCCTTCAAATGCAGAGCAGATTGCAAAGAAAAGAGGCCTGTCATTTTATAAAATAATAGTTCTTGCTTCACTTGTAGAGAGAGAGGCAAGGGTTGAAGATGAAAGACCTCTTGTTTCTGCGGTATATTACAATAGAATTAAACTGGATATGCTTCTTGAATGTGATGCTACAATACAGTTTTTATTTGATAAACCGAAGGAGATTCTTTTATATAAAGATTTAGAAATAGACAGTCCCTATAATACATATAAATATAAAGGCCTTCCTCCCGGGCCAATTGCAAATCCCGGATTGCCTTCCATAAAAGCAGCCCTTTATCCTGCTTCCGTAGATTACCTTTACTATGTTGTAAAAGGAGAAGGAAGGCATAAATTCAGTAAAACCTTTGAAGAACATCAAAAAGCAGTGGAGGAGTATAGAAACAGTGAAGAGTGAAAAGTGAATATTGAATAGAAATATTCCTTTTCACTTTTCACTTTTCACTTTTCACTTTTCACTTATAAGATGTTAAAACTTCTGTGTCCCAATATGTATGTAAAATCTGTTACTGATATAGATACAGAGATTCTAAAAGAACATGGTTACAGATACATAATGATAGATCTTGATAATACGCTCCTTCCATGGGGAGAGAATGATTTTTCTCCTGAAGTGGTAGGATGGGTAGAAAAAACCATTTCGAGAGGGTTCAAGATGTGTATTGTATCAAATGCTTCAGGTAAAAGAGTCAAATTTTTGTCGGAGAAACTTGGTTTGCCATTTATATATTATGCAGGTAAACCATGTAAAAGCGGTTTTTTAAGAGGATTGAACTTGATCAATGGTAATATAGAAAGATCTGTTCTAATAGGGGATCAGATTTTTACCGATATCCTGGGCGGCAACAGAACCGGTATTATGACAGTTCTTGTCAGACCTGTTAAGAAAAAAGAACTTTTTACTACCAGAATAATGAGAGAATTCGAAAAAATGGCTATTTATTTACTTAAAAGAAGAGGATTTTTCCCTGAATTATAATGTCGGAAAGAAAGGATTTTTTTATTTTTATACTAGAAGGATTATCCTGAAGATTGTAGAATTATGTTCCGTCATATATATTTAGAAATCAGGTTTTAACTAGATTATCTATTATTACTCTGTATTTTTAAAGAAAGAGCAGGTATTGCTCTTATGATTGATGCCTGGTATAATAATATTATTGATAAATTCTGTGAGGTGAACAATTAATGATAACCCCTTCAAGCGCTTCAAGTAAAGATATAGCTGAAATGTTACTTGAAGAAGGTTTAATAACTCCGAGGCAATTGGAAAAAGCAATTGAACAACAAAAAAACAGTAATGAGTCCCTCGAAAAAATTATAATCAGTCTGGGATATGTAACAGAAAAAGAAGTTACTGAAGTAATAGGTAAGGAAATGGGTGTTCCTTTCATTGATCTTGATGAAGTGGAAATTGATCCGGAACTTGCCCGTGCTATACCGGAACATCTGGCTCAGAGATACAAGGTTATACCGGTAGGGCAGGAAAATAATAAACTGGCCCTCGCCATGGTTGATCCATTAAATGTTTTTGCTATTGATGATATAAGACTTATTACTGGATTCGATATAGAACCTATGATTTCTACGGAAGAAAGTATTATGAGAGCTATAAATAAACAGTTTGGTGTGACAGACCTTGCAGAAGTCCACGAAACAGTTCAGGATATAGCACTCTCTGACTTCGGCGATCTGGAACAGCTTGATGAGGAAGAAGAACTTGAACTTGACAAATTAAAAGAACTTGTAGACGAAGCACCTATTGTAAGAGTGGTTAACCTGATTATTACCCAGGCAATTAATGATAAAGCCAGTGATATTCACATAGAACCGAGAGTGAAAAATGTATGTGTGAGATACAGAATAGACGGCGTTCTCCATGAAGTCATGTCACCTCCGAAACATATTCAGGCTCCCATGATATCACGTATAAAGATTATGGCAAGCCTTGATATTGCAGAAAGAAGAATCCCTCAGGACGGTAAAATACATTTAAAGCATGATAATAAAGAATATGATCTCCGTGTATCTACCCTTCCCACTGTTCACGGGGAAAAGGTAGTTATGCGTATCCTGGACAAAAGCGCCGTTATGATAGGCCTTGACAAACTGGGACTTATGCCTGACACCAGGGCGGTATTTGAAGACCTTGTATTTAAACCATACGGCATGATCCTTGTTACAGGCCCTACGGGAAGCGGAAAATCCACTACCCTTTATACTGCATTGAATATGCTTAATAGTTCGGAAGACAATATCTGTACAGTAGAAGACCCTGTAGAATATCAGCTTCCCGGCATAAACCAGGTTCAGATAAACCCGAAAGCAGGACTTACCTTTGGTGCTGCTCTGAGAAGTTTC
>JBEHWO010000449.1:0-5362 GCA_040217695.1 Vulcanimicrobiota bacterium
GATTTTCTCTTTGATAAAAAAGAACAGATGGACCATCTCAAACAGAAGGACTGGAAAAAAGAATATGAACCTGATTAGATTATGCTGGAGGTAGATATGTATGCTCGGGGATTTATGGGGATTTCTTAAAGAAAGAAAAAAGTTCTGGCTTATTCCTGTTATATTTGTACTTTTACTTATAGGAATTTTAATTTATATCGGAGGTACTTCCTCTGCCATCAGTCCTTTTTTATATATGTTATTTTAAATTACTGAGGTAAGCATAAATAATATATATATGCTCCCGTGACGGATAACGCGTGACAGGAGGAAAACGTTTATTAAATGCTTATGCTCGGGTCAGTAAGAAAAGGGTATTTATGAAGGATATAGACGTAGTAAAAACATTAAATATTATTTCCCTTGCCTGCCTGGTAATTTATTTTATATTTAACTCCAGGTGGCTTATATTCATCTCTCTTTTTCTCATGTTTTTAAATATCACAGGCGGAAGAATTCCTTACTTCATAGCAAAAGGATGGATGAAATTTTCTTCTTTTATAGGTAATGTTAATTCCAGAATTATTCTCTCGGTAATATTTTATCTCGTGCTGACACCTGTTGCTGTGCTTTACAGAATTTTTAACAGAGATGCCGTAAATTATTTTAAAGTCAGAAATGACAGTACCTATTATAAAGATGTGGATACAGTATTTAAGAAAGAAAATTTTGAAAAAATCTGGTAGTTCAATTTTTAATGATCATGTTTTTTATTAGAAATTCATAAAGTTTGTCTGCTACTATTTTATTTGTATATTCATTTGGATGGAAATCTTTTTTGCTTACTACCAGTTTTTCACCGGGAATATCACCTGTAAAATCGCTTATATCCAGTACAGGAACCTTTTCTTTCTTGAAAAAATCCCTGATTGGATCTATAAAAATTTTGCTGCCTTTTACATCCTGCATATAGGGAAATATAATAACAGCAAGAGGGACGGATTTGTTATTTGAAAAATCCACAAATTTCTGCAGATCCTGAAGATGAAGATTTATAATATTCTTATTTCTATAAATATGTTTCATAGTTTTTTCATAGCGTACGAAGTCAGAATGAGGGAACTGCCAGTAAATGTAATTGCAGAGATAGGAACGGGTAACAACAAATGCCATATATGGTTTTATATCCGTATATGGTCTCTCTATGACCGTACCTGCCTCCTCTGTTATATCTCCTATGTCATTACAGAAATAACTTAATATTATTAGATCCGGTTTATAGTTATTATAAATGTTACTCAAAATCTTAAATTCTCCTCTTGTATTTAATCCTATTACTCCAAGGTTGAATACAGAATAGTTATTAAGCTTTTTTTCAAGTATATTGGAAAATCTGTCCTCAAAATTTTTTATTCCCTGTCCTGCAACAAAGGAATCTCCTATTAAAAAGATTATTTTTTTATCGGTCCTTCCTGAAAATTCTCTGTCTCTGAAGCCTTCAGTATTAACAGGGGTAAAATGTCTTGCATACCATATCTGTGATGCAAGTGAATAACCGCTTCCATGGAGCTGTTCTATAAAGATAAAAGCTGCTTCCATGATGAAAAATATGCATATAAGAGAATAGAAAACAAGGGAAATATTGGTTATAATATTATTTATTTTCTTATCCTTAAGAACTATGAGAAGATAAAAAATCTTTGTAATGAAATAGAGATTTAAAAGGATACCTGTTAATTTTAATATGTCCAGCAGGATATTTCCCGGACCTACGGGGGTAATTCTGAATATATTGATAGAGACTATTATAATGATAAACAGAGAACCAGCCGTATCTACTAAATTACTTTTTCTTTTAACAATTAAATATAAACCTCCTGTGATACATAATGAATTCATTATAAGAAAAGATATTTTATCCGGTATATAAAACATTATATGTTGTTTTATTATAGAATTAAGGGGATATTCAATAGCTATAACTGCCATAAAGAGCCATATTAAGGTAATAATTATATCTATGTTAAATTGCCTGTTTTTCATAACTTATCGGCCTTCCGTAACGCATCACGCATTACGCATTACGCATTACGCATTACGCATCACGCATTACGATTCTCATATAATCCATTGCCATAGTTCGCTTTTAACTCAAAAATATCCTTTGAATAGTTGAAAAATATATATGTTATTATTGTGTTTCCTGTTATTTTGGAAGGAAATTTCCTTTTTTTATAGAAAGAAAAGCCCCATTATTTTATAAGGAAGGCTGGTAATTTATGATAAAAAAAGTCGATCTCGGTTCTTCATTACATCACGGAGTATTCGGGAACCCCGCTCCCCTTGGGTTGTTCGGTCTTGCAATTTCCTGCGCAGTTCTGACTCCGACTGCCTTCGGATATGGAATATCAGACGGAAAAATCATGGCTCCTGCTTTTGTTACTACCGGCATTTTCATTTTATTCTTCGGTTTTGCTTCCCATATCCTTACGGGAATCATGGATTTTGCCAATAAAAATACCTATGGTGGTACTATTTTTACTGCCTTTGCTTTTAACTGGATGATAACAGCAATAACTTATTTTTCCATCGCTTATAATTACCATATTGATCATAACATTGTCGTAGCCAGTGAAATTGTAATGATGGTTGTCTTTGTTTTTCTTACATACGGCTTTGGTTTTTTCAGCAGGGTTTTATTTTTATTTCTTCTTGACATAGATCTTCTTTATATATGTAAACTCCTTAAAGCCTTTAGCGGAAGTTCTGCCTTTAATTTACCGATAGGTATCTTTACTGTACTCCTGGGGCTTATCGGTCTCTGGCTTGCCCTGGCAGGACTTATGAATCCTGTAACAGGCAGAGAATTTTTCAGTGTCGGCAGACCGATGTTTTATGCCCCGAAAAAGACCTTCAGTTTTTCAGTCAGAAGGAATATTTTTGAAACTCTTTACAGACACTGGACAATACATGCCTTTGAGGAAATGCCTGTTGATAAACTTGAAGAATCTGTCAGATCTGCCACGGCGATAGAAAATATTACGCCTGATCTCTGTTATTTAATGGAATACGGGAGTCTTCATGTAACATTTCAGGATAAAGATCCGGCTATTATTAAAAGTGTCAGGCTTACCTCCGGCGGTATTGATTTATATGAACAGCTTATTTTGAAAAAATATGAATTTTAGTAAGTGGTGAGCGGTGAGTAGTTATCAGTGACCGGTGAGCAGTGACCGGTAAATATAGATTACCTGTCATTTATAACCATTTGATCACTGATAACTGCTCACTGATAACTGTTAAGTGAGTGCCCTCAAATAGGCATACTCATATTCTGCTGCACTCATATCCCAGCTAAATCTCTGATTCATTGCATTTCTTCTGAGCTGCTCCATATGATATGGTCTGTCATAATAGGTACTTACTGCCCAGCCTATTGTATAATAGAGACTATATGGAGTGACATCCCAGAATTTAAATCCTGTACCTTCACCTGTATATTCATCGTAATTCTGAACCGTATCATTGAGACCTCCCGTAGCTCTTACTATGGGTAGAGTTCCGTACCGGAGGGAATAAATCTGATTGAGGCCGCATGGTTCAAATATACTTGGCATGATAAAGAAATCGCTTCCTGCTTCTATCAGATGGGCAAGCTCTTCGCTGAAACCTATATAGGCACCCACTCTGTCTCCGTATTTATAGGACATCTGATTGTAGAAATTTTCCAGTCCCTTGTCTCCCGTGCCGAGTATAACAAATTGCATATGCATACTGTTAATCATTTCTTCAAAGATCTGTGCAAGGAGGTGGTATCCCTTCTGGGAAGAAAATCTTCCTACCACACCAAACATCGGAACAACTGGATCTTCTCTGAGATTGAATATCTGCTGTAATCTTCTTTTACATTCTCTTTTCCCGTCCATATAATCTACGGAGTAATGGGCAGGAAGATATCTGTCATATTCCGGTGACCATACATCATAGTCTGCCCCGTTTAATATGCCCCAGAATCTGTCTCCTTTGGCCCGAAGAGCAATGTCCAGACCGTTTCCCAGTTCGGGAGTGCATATTTCCCTTCCGTACGTTGGGCTTACTGTATTTACCATATCGGCAAAATATATGCCCCCTTTAAGATAATTCATTGCTCCGTAATATTCGAATTTATCAAGTGTAAAATGTTCCGCACCGAGGCCTGTATAGTCATAATTTGCCGCAGAATAAACACCCTGAAAGGCAAGATTGTGAATCGTGAGGACTGAAGCCGTATGTTCAAAAACCGTATTATTCCAGTTCCATGCTTTAAGATAGGCAGGAAGAAGAGCTGTCTGCCAGTCATTTGCATGGATTATATGGGGACTGAAATTTTTATCCATACAGAGCTGAAGTGCGGCTCTGCACAGAAAGGCAAAGCGTCTGGGGTTATCGTAATAATCATTCATATTTTTGTCATGATAAAGACCTTCTCTGTCAAAAAAGTCATTCTGTTCTATAAAATATACGGGAACTCCATCGACAAAAGTCTGATGAACGGAACACCATTCTTCGTTGGTACCCATATGGACACACATGGGATAATGAAATGGGTTTATATCGTATTTCCCCGCATCAATGAAGGAATATTTCGGAAGCACTACAGCGACATTATGTCCTCTGTTTTTGAGAGCTTTCGGAAGAGCTCCCACTACATCGCCGAGACCTCCTGTTTTTGCAAAAGGGGTCATTTCCGAAGATACCATTAAGATATTGAATTTGTAATCCATATATGCTCCTTTTCGTGACGTGTGACTCTGAGGATATCGCCTCATGTCTCACGAGTTTTATAAATTACTGATATGACTGTAAATATGATTCCCGTGACGCGTAACGCGTTACGCGTGACAGGACTATTTATTTATGGTCAGTCAATGAAATATATTATATATTAATTTACAATCGATAGTCAATTACAGTTAATTTCATATATAAGCACGATAGTGTTTTTTTACGACAGGTAAATTTATTTTTACTGGAAATTATAATTGATTTCATAAATCTATTAATAGATGATGGTGTTGGGTGATGGGTGATGGGGTAAGAAGAACCGGGCAAATTGTCAGAACGGTTATTATCCTCGCGTTACGCGTTATACCATTTCGCTATCAATTTTGGTATTTAAATTTCCTGGGTTTGCCTGACTGGCGCTCCTCCGAAAATAATCTAAACTGGAACAGGCATATTTGTTAGAGCTTACATCATGCCGCTTTTCATTATATTTTATTCAAATAGACTTGTGCCGCCGTGATATTTTTTGCCCTTCGGGGACTTCGTTGCTCCGGAGTACCAGGCAGGCAAAGCGCTATGGTTGATAGCAACCTGGTATAAGTTATGAAATACACTATAA
>JBEHWO010000450.1:0-5358 GCA_040217695.1 Vulcanimicrobiota bacterium
GAAACATATCTTTATCCTGATACCAGATTGACTTTAACAAAAGAATTAGCTTCCAGATATTTAGCTGATAAAACTGGTATAGCTCAGCCTCATGTTGTTACAGCTCTGAATAAACTGGAAAAGAAGAATTGTATAGGTATGATAAAATCTCATGTTAAAGGTGAGGGGAGTATAATATCTTTAAAAATAGATATTATTTTGTCACTCAGTAAATTAGATACTAAACGTGTATCTCATAAATCCAAAACTAAAACTGTATCTGATTTGCCAGAATTAGATACGAAAAATGTATCTAAACATATAAATTCAGATACCAATTCCGTATCAAATCAAGAATCAATATCAAAAAAAGATCATCAAGAATCAGATCAGACTGATTCCATTACAAATATAACTAAAAAAGAAGAAACACCGGGAAAAAATAATATAGAAAATTCTCTTAACTGCAGTTATTTTATAAAAGAAAGGTATACAAGCTCTAAAGAAAGCAATTCGAATACGCCAGATATCAATTTACTAAGCCCCGCCGGAACACCAGATAAAGGTGAATTTTCTGCTCTGGGTAATATTTTATCTGATATTAAGCCTGCTTCTACTGCTACGTCACCAGCTCCTGCTGAAGATACACCGGGAACATCCGGGTTCAGTATTTCTCCTGAAGTTATAGCAGAAGGTCATAAGGTACTTTCTTCTAAAGGATTTAATAAAGAACAGGTACAGGCTATTACACAAACAATTACTGATAGAATACGTAAATATAATCCCATTAGACCTGACAGGTACTTCCTGACTTCCGTGAATAATGAACAAGTAAAGAATGTATCACCTTTAAACCAGACTGCTCACAGTGCTTTCAATAATTCAGCTCCTGCACACTGTGCAGCTCCATCTGTCGAAAAGACCAGGAAATATGTAAATGAATTCTGGAAGGAAGAGAAAGATTCTATTACAAATGAAGAGATCCTTACAACACTCACTAAAACCTGTCCTGATAAACTTAACACAGTCATAACAAATGTAACTAATGATGAGAAAATACAGAGAGGGCTGTCTTTTATGTGTGAGGGGGAGGCAAAAAAACTTGCACTGGGAAGTATCATATTAGCAGAATTTAAGAAAGCATATCCTGGTATCGTGATTTAGATACTCTTAAATTCGCTTTAGACGTATCAAAATCCAGAAAATGATAAATCATACTAACAGGTTTTAAGAAACTCGTTTGAGAGCAAAATAGAGCCATTTTGCAATGCAGCATTTTGAGGAAAATACATTTTTTAGCAGTTGCGAAGTGGCATGTAATAACGATTTTTGTGATTCAAGTTACCAGGTAGATTTATTCAAAAAGGATAGTTTTTGAGAAAGAATATTCCTGGATAAATAAATATGTGTTTCGAGGGAAACAGGGGAAATGTTTCTTGGAATATTTATTTGCTGAATAGTTTTGCCCATCCCAGCGAAAAGTCCGGTAGACTACTTTCGGTCTAAATAGGGAGAATGTTTCTTAAGGGGGTAATGCAAAAATGTTATATTACACGAACCCTTCTTTTATAATAAAATTAAAACTGGTATAATATCAACACGAAGTTGCTTTCTTTTTCATGCAACTTCCCTGAAAAAACTTTTTATAGACTGGTACGTGTAATAAACACGTGCCTTTTCTGTTCATGAGGTATGGAAACGATTCCTGTAGAAAACAGCCACAAGAGGTTAAAGTCTTATAATACCTTTAAAGGGTACCAGGCAGAATCGTGTGCAAAAGTGCGGTTTTACAAGACATGGCTGGAGCGTCTTTATACCTGGGAGTAAAAACGGCCTTTATTTTGAGTTTTAACATACTTCGGGGTGCAGTTTACTGTTCTGAGGAAAGAAATCATTCCTGAGCGAGCTGCTGATTGCTGTGAGTGCAATAGGAGTTAAGGTCTCCAGGGATGACCTGGCAAGTTGTAATTTTCTATGTGGAATATTTTCCCCCTTTGAGGGGTTTTATGACTTATCAAAAAGGAAGGTTTTTGATAGTCTTGGTTTAGCTTTTGGACAAAAGACATTAATAGAGGAAATTACCGTCCTGTAAAGGTGGGAAGTTCTACCGGCCTTTTCGCGGGGATGGGCAAACCCCAATATTGACTACCGAAAATCAGAATACCAATTACATTTTTTACATCCTACACTTATATAGCTACATGCCCCTGGTGCTCCAGAGGTAAATGGAGGAGACTTATAAACTTCCCCACCACATTTTGGACATTTAAAAGAAAGCCAGTGACATTTCCGACACATTTTGCCTATAAGCCATTTTCCTGGCGTTTCTGATACTTCACTATTATAACTTGCAAATATTAATTCATTACTGCCACACTTAGGGCAGGAATTTTCATTACGAGGTTTATTAACGTTAGGTCTGAAAAGATTATGGACTGGTTGAACTCCTGTTTCTTTATGTGGAGTCCATACCCGGACAGCCACAACTATGACACAGATGACTACGACCAGCTCTATGATTGTTATTGTGTGTCTCTTCATCAAGCTGCCTCCTCAATTCTGTTTACTGTTGCCCCTGGTGGGACAGATGCTCCTCCTCCCTATTATGGACTAATTTGTTTGTTTGCTACTTTACAGGACTTTTTCCATCTGTAAATTATATTAACTACTACTATGCTTCCCATTATAATACTTATGACTAACACAGGGTCAGCACGAAGTGTAGCCAGACCTGGTAAAAGAATCTTTCGAATCGTAAGAAATAAATACCAATATATAATAAACATAGTACGGAAGAGGTAAGGAATAATAAAAAGAAAAAACACTGAGTTTGTAATAGAAACTCCAACCGCCTGCGGCCATTTAATATTCAACACGAACTTTACGGCAATGGTAGAAAAAATCATAAATAAAACTATATGACTTGTGTGATAAAGGAGAGAATAAACTGTATAGGTAAAGTCATGACAAGGAGAGTGAAATAAGAATAGAAGCTGTGATGCTAAATCAGTTGTAAAATTCACAACGATTAGTAATGAAGCGGTAATTAAAATCCTCCAGAAATTTTGTTTAATTTTAAACAACATTGTACTGAAATACAGGCTTACTAAGGGTTTGCTTACTGTCGCTGCAACTTGAATTTCCAGTTCACATGATGGCCTTATACCCAGAGTATACATCATCACTTGATTCATATAATAAGAGTAAAAATCTAAATAACTGCTGGTTAGTAATGCTGTAGTGATAGCAGCTCCTTTAAATATTTTCTTCTTTGATTGTCTCTGAAGTTTAAATTTCTCAATCATATCCTCCATTTTGTCCAGAGGAACGCTGGAAAGAATCATTTTGTCCTGGGGAGTTACTGAGAGTTCAAGGTTTTCGAGGGCAGATTTCCTGTCTTTAAGCAGAGCACTCTTGAATTCTTCATCTTCTACTGCTTTGAGTAGAACTTTTTCTATATTGGTGCTAAATGCAGGAAGGTCTTTTTTGTCTGACTGAGCTCCTACAGTAGTGAGTTTATTTTCCAGTTCTTCCCTTTTCTCTTCTTTACACACCTATGGAAACCTCCCGAATTTAATACTCTTACTGGCCCAATTATAAATCAAAAAGAAAAATATATTTATTTATTATGGAACAAAACATTTGCCTCAGAATCCATTGGAACATTCTAACATCTGTTGGACATTTCCTTTTACTGCCTCGTCCATAATATCCCTTGTTGGTGCATGAAAGTCATTGTCATATATTATTCTTCCTTGCTTATCTATCAAAAAGTAACTTGGCATACCATTAGTAAAAGCAGATATTTTTTTAAAAGTACAAGTATAATTAGATAAGAATGCTATTTTAAATTTTATGTTATTTTTATTAACCCATTCTTCAGTTTTCTTTTTGTTCCCCACAATAGAGAAAACAACTAAAGTTTCTACGTCTTTATCAGAATAATTGTCATATAAATTAGTTAACCCATTAATCCTATAGGAATAATCACCACCATAGGAGGAACGTTCAGGATAAATACCCAAAAATACTAATAATACAATCTTTTTACCCCTATAATTTTTTAATTCTATGGAATTACCTTGCAAATCTTCAAAAGTAATATCAGGAGCTAATCTGATTTCTTTCTTTTGTTTCTCTTTTTGAGTTTCCCCTTTTGTTGTTTTTTTATCTGGAGCATTATAAGAATTTGTCGTAGGTATAGGAGTAGGAAGTAATGGCTTGTTTTTTGGTTTCTTATACGTCAATACCCTGACAGCCACAACTATCACACATATAACTATTACCAGCTCTATAATTGTTATAGTGTTTCTTTTCATCAGGCTGCCTCCGCATTTCTATTTTTACTTTAGATTCTATCTTTACAAGGTTTTCTCCTACCTATGACCAGAAAATCGGAGAGGACAGGGAGAAGGCGGCGTGAGAAAGATGGAAATTGAAAGGTTTGAATGGGTAAGAGGGCTGTCAGGAGCTTTTAAAAGGGTTGTAGAGTTCAAGAAGACAACCTTTACTATTTCTGGGGAAACAGGCAGAATGTTTCTTGGAGAATTTCTGGTCTGAGTGTTTTTGGTCTAAACAGGGAGAATGTTACTTTACTAATTTATTCACAGAACATTCTCATCTTCTTCATAGCTTCTTCACATCTTTAGGTTATACTGATTTCAGTGAAAGAGATAAAGCAAAGGAAGAAGGTGGCAGAAATGATAAAGAGAGTGTTTCAGAGCAAAACTCAGAAATTAATCAGCCAGCAGTGTTTATTAATAGGTGTCGGTTTAACCGTAGCTTACCCATATTAAGGAATTACTATGATAATAAGAATAGGAGATGAATAGAGATGATTACAAAAATTTTAGGTTTAGGTGAGTTAGGATCTGGATTTTTCTGGATAATTCGATAAAGAAAGGAAATAAATATAACAAAGAAAGGGGATGAATAGGATGGATGAAATCTTAAAGATTATTTGTGGTTGTGGTTTTTTAAGAGGCCCTATTTAAAAAGAAAGGAAAGAAGATTATGAATATACAGCTCAGAAGAAGCGGGCAGTGAAAAATCTGCCTGCTTATGATTCTACGGGAAAATTGCCATTATTAGATTTTCAATATATGTAAAATAATAAAACCGGATATATGAACTGTGTCAATTTTTGTATCAGTATATAAATAAAAAATTTCATTGCCAGTTATAGGGTAATAATTCTTTGATTGTTACGATTACATCTTCTTTTACCATGACTTCAGCATTAATATTCTCTTTATGAAGCTGGCTTATATATTCACGGCAACGACCACAGGGAGGTAAGATTTTTCCGTCCCAGTTAACAGCAATCATTCTGACTACTCTGTTTTCTCCTGCAGTTACCATAGCAGCAGCTGCTGCATG
>JBEHWO010000451.1:0-5357 GCA_040217695.1 Vulcanimicrobiota bacterium
GGATTCATTGACAGAACAGGGAAATTAGTAATTGATATGAAATTTGATGATGTATGGAACTTTTCCGAAGGTCTGGCTATGGTAAATACTGGAGGTAAAATGAACAATCAGGGTATGGTAAAAGGTGGCAAATGGGGGTTCATAGACAAAAACGGAAAAACTGTTATTGAGATTAAATATGACAGTGCATGGCCTTTCTCTGAAGGTCTGGCACCTGTAATGCTCAGGGATAAATGGGGTTATATTGATAAAACAGGAAAGCTTGTAATTGAGGCAAAATTTATTCAAACCGCACCTTTCTCAGAAGGACTGGCAGCAGTAAAAATAAAAAATAAATGGGGCTATATAGATAAAACAGGAAAAGTAATTATTGAACCGAAATTTGATTTTGCAGATTCCTTTTCTGACGGTAAAGGAGCCGTAAATACAGGAGGAAAAATGAATAAATACGGTGAACTGGTTGGAGGGAAAAACGGCTATGTAGACAAATCGGGTCATGTAGATTGGGAACAGTGACTGGTGAGTAAAAACGTTTTATTCTACTCACCCGGGAGCAGTCAGGAAATAATATCGTTACGCGTTACGCGTCACGCGTGACGCGAGGGTACTGATTGTTCTAACGATTCCCCCGAGTTGTTTTTCTTGCAATCTTTAAATTCTAATAAATTATAATGAAAATTCCTGTACCTTTAAATTATGAATATACTATAAAGTATATTTTTATGATATAATGAGAGAAAATCGTAACATCATAACAGAGGTGATATTATGGATAACCAGGAAAAAGAAGCTCTTATAAAAGAACAATACGGATATGCAGTTCTGGAAAGCGGGCCTGTAGATCCGGATAATCCTACCTTTGCTTCCCTTCTGGGAGCAATGAAGGAAGTATATGAAGGTACGTGTGACATGGATGTTCTTGTAAAATACCATGAAGGGCTTTCTAAACAACTTGAAAATTCCAGAGAATTTTTAAAGAAAACTGATAAAGAAACACCTGAGGAATATAAAGCTCTTGTAGAAGAACAGCACAGGATAAGCATCGGTGCCCTGGATATCGTACAGGGTACCCTTGATTTGATTGATAGTTATATTAAAAATCCTTCCAGAGAACTTATGGCTACATGTGTGGAATCCCTGTTAAATTCACAGAGAATAATGAAAGGCGTCCATGATATGCTGGATGAAAATATAAACAGGGCCGAAGAAGAACAGTAAGTGCTGACAGAGTCCTTATTTATAATTCATGTCGGTCGGTACAACAAAAAGAAGGGGTTATATAAAACCCCTTCTCAGTTTATCCCCGCCTATCAGGCTTACTGTAACAGACCGAGTACTGCCTGCTGTGACTGATTGGCCTGGGTCAACATTGCAAGTGAGGCCTGCTGTTTCACCTGATCTATGGTCTGTTGCAGGACCGCCTCTGCGTAGTTTACATCAACTTCCTGAGCCAGCGCTCCTTCGAGGTTCGCCTTGTAGGTCTCATTATTGGAAATACCTACCTGCAAACGATTCTGGAGTGAACCTATCTTGGACCTTTCATCAGAGATCTGGTTTATTGCATCATCAATCATACTTACACTGTTCTTGGCTGCAAGGGAAGAAGATACATCCAGTTTGGTAATTCTCAATCCGTAAGAACTCATATCACCAACACCTATAGTCATTTCTTCACCGGCATTTGCGCCTACCTGGAAGGCGACCGATTTATCATCTGAATTACCTGCATCATATGAAGTAACACGTAAGACAGCAGTTTTACCTACATCATTACTGGCATCTACCTGGTTGAGATCAAACTTGATTCCTGAGCTTGCATAGTAACTGGTTAAATCGACAGACTTTCCGCCCGAAGCATTTACGTCCGATATTGTAGTCAGAGCTGTAGCGCCATAATTACCTACTGAATCAGAGGCAAATATCTGGGCATCGACACTGCTGCCATTGGCAACCAGCTTGATCTGGAATGTAACATCAAAGGTATTACCTGTATTACTGACAGTTATGGCAGCATTGGTCAGAGTCTTTACCAGATTGCTAGCGCCACCGGATGCTCCCTGAAGTGAAGATTCATTTACAGCAATATTTGTGAGCACTGCTCCTGTTGCATTTGTTGCTTTGGCACTGTCTTTTATATCACCGTTCAGAAGGTGTCTTTCCTTGTATTTAGTATCTCTTGCAATTCTATCCAGTTCTTTTCTGTAGTCATTAATCTGTTTCTGATAATTTGTGCGGTCTGTATCAGTTGTAGCGTCATTTGATGCCTTTACTGCAAGCTGTCTCATATTTTGAAGAATATCCTGCATATTTGAAAGAGCTTTATCTGCTGTAGAAAGCATCTTGTCTGCTGCTTTACTGTTTTCAATACCTACTCCTACACCGTTTTTCTGTGCTGTAAGTCTCTGGGATGTGGCAAGGGCTGCAGGATCATCCTGGGCAGACTGGACTCTTCTACCTGTAGCAATCTGTGACTGAGTTCTGCTCAGATTTGTCTGAGCGAGGTTGAAATTTTGAAGGGCTGTAATACCAGCCGGATTAAAATTAATACTAGGCATTATAAATTCCTCCTTGATTTATATTTTCAGGACATATCCCTGTCCCGAAGGGGATTTTTTATTAACCTGTTTCTACTTATATATTCGGCATTTAATTTTAAAACTTTAGGGCTTTTTCGAAATATTTTTTGCAGGCTTACTGACCTGTTCATAATGGGTTGTCAGGAAATAACTACAACATAGTTAAAGTTTATGTCGTGACGCGTGACGCGTAACGCGTGACGGGAGCAAAAACCTCATGTCTACAAATTATACAGATTTTTTTCGAATACTCTTTTTCCAGGAGCGGTACTAAGAGACTGGAAAAAATAAACCTGGCAAATTATCAGAACGGTTATTATCCTCGCGTGACGCGTAACGCGTTACGCGTCACGATATAGACTGTAAATATGACGGAGTTATTTCTCGACAATCTCTAAGCATATAATAAAATCATTACCTCAGTAAAAAATTCAGAATAATACCATCCGGCACACCGGGTATTAGTTCCTTCCTGTCAAATGATATGCATTACACAAACTGAGATTTTTCGTCACTATTTTCCTCTTACCGGGAACAGTCCCCCTGTTCTTCCCGATAAAATATAAAAGTAGTACTCCTCTTATCAGATAAAAAGTACTACTATAGGAGAATATACAATCCATTAAATTTTTACTATGATATATTCAGTGAAAAAATTAGATACAAACATCCTTAATTTAATAATCGGCAGAATAAAAAAAAACTTTAGGGGTAAAATAAAAAAAATAAAAAAAATTTTTAGGGGGGACAAAAAATGATTAAGCAATGCGCCTGGTGTAAAAGTCTGATGCTTGACGGCATAAGAATAAAAAATGCAAAACAGATTATTGCAGGTATGTCTCATGGCATATGTTTGACCTGCAAAAAAGACATGGAAGTAATTTATCAGAAAGAAAAGAAGGGAATCAGGGGCAACATGCTGGCTGCTGCAGTATAAAGGAGTGAATACATATGGTCAGAGGGATTCTTGTTGCTACGGAAGGTATGATAGCACAGAGCAACCGTGTTTCAGTATATTCAAATAACCTTTCCAATGCTTCCACATGCGGCTTCAAAAGAGATGAAATGGGAGTAAATTCATCTTTTGCACTTGAATTAAGGCGTATTGATGACGGAAAGAATTCTTCCCGGCCGATAGTCGGTTCATTAAATGTCCCTGATTTCGATTACAGAATCGAGGCAGATGCAAGGGGTGGCTCATCCGTACAGACAGGTAATCCTTTCGATCTCTTTATAGATGGCTCAGGATATTTTGCGGTCCGTGGACAGGGAGACACTGTTTATACAAAAAATGGAAATTTCACCCTTAATACGAAAGGAGAACTGGTAACTCAGGAAGGATTTAATGTACTCGGGGAAAAAGGCCCCGTAGTCATACCTTCGGGACAGAAAATTACAATAGATGAAGATGGCCGTATCGTATCAGACGGGAAAATTCTCGACAAAATTCTTATAAAAAATTTTTCTTCTCTCAAAGGTATCATAAAAACAGGAAGTAGTTTTTTCCTCCCCCCGGAAAGCACTACCGTTCAATCCTTCAGCGGGAAAGTAAAACAGGGATATATTGAAGGCTCCAATGTAAATACGGTAAAAGAAATGATAAATCTCCTGGAAGCACAGAAAGCCTATCAGGCAAACGAGAAAGCCATAAAAGCAGAGATGGACGCTTTAAAGGAAGCAGTATCAAGTGTTGGAAGAGTCGGGTAATTACAGTGAGCAGTTATCAGTGATCAGTTATCAGTAAAGAACAATAACTGTATACATATTCAGTAATACCATTCACCGGTCACTGGTCACCGGTCACTGATCACCGGTCACTGTAAAAAAGGAGGTAGATTATTATGATGAGGGCACTCTATTCATCGGCTACAGGCATGATGGCACAGGAACTTCAAATAGATACAATTTCAAACAATCTGGCCAATGTAAATACTACAGGTTTTAAAAAGGTAAGGGTAAATTTTCAGGATCTCATATATCAGACTATGAGAAATGCAGGTACTCCTACTTCTGCAGGCACACAGATCCCCAATCCGATACAGGTAGGACTCGGGACAAAAGCCGCATCTACTCAGAGATTATTTTCTGCGGGAGAATATCAGCAGACAGATAATCCTCTTGACATGTTAATAGAAGGAGACGGTTTCTTCCAGATAACCATGCCTGACGGCACAATTTCCTATACAAGAGACGGATCTTTCAAGATGGACAGCCAGGGAAAAGTAGTCACATCAGACGGATATTCTCTCAGTCCTGAAATTACCATACCGGCAAATGCCTTATCAATAAATATAAGTAATGACGGAACAGTTTCCGTTATATCTCCCGGTGCAATTGAACCTCAGAATATAGGACAGCTTACACTGGCAAGGTTTATAAATCCCGGCGGACTTGAAAGTATGGGAAAAAATCTTTTCAGAAATACTGCAGCGTCAGGAGAAGCCATTACAAACACACCAGGTCTTGAAGGGTTTGGCACTATTGCCCAGGGTTTTCTGGAAATGTCAAATGTACAGGTTGTATCGGAACTGGTAAATATGATAACAGCCCAGAGAGCCTATGAAGTAAATTCCAAGACCATAAGAGTGGTAGATCAGATGCTTCAGACTGCAAATAATATAGTAGGTTAAGGAGTATATAATGATGAAGGGCAGTTTACCAAAAATAATAACACTTATATTTATTTTTGCCTCTTCCCTTCAGATAGTTTTCGCAAAAAATGCTGCTGTTATAATAAAGAAAGAAATAGAAATAAACGGAGACATCATATATCTCGGTAAT
>JBEHWO010000452.1:0-5350 GCA_040217695.1 Vulcanimicrobiota bacterium
GTAAATATAAGATCTTTAATATTTGTGAATTTTTTTGCTCATAAATTATGATATTCCACCGGTTATAGTCGTGACGCGTAAAGCGTAACGCGTGACGGGAGGAGAAAAACCATAATTTGCCAGAGTTATTTTCTTACATTCCCTAAGGGGTTGTCAAGAAATAACCCAATCATATTTACGTCTATATCGTGACGCGTAACGCGTTACGCGTGACGCGAGGATGATAACCGTTCTAACAATTTGCCAGGGTTATTTTCTTACAGTCCCTAAGATGATTTTAATTTTTTTATCTCATCCCTGAGTTCTGCAGCTCTTTCAAAGTCCCATTTCAATGATGCTTCATTCATTGCTTTTTCAAGCTCTTTGATTAAATCTTTTATTTCATTCTCAGTCAGGAACTGTTCTGTTTGAGGTGTTTTATAAGATTCCTTTTTTTCGCCTATTCTTACCATGCCAAGTATATCTTTAATCGATTTTGTTACAGTCTGCGGCACTATTCCATGTTTTTCATTGTAAGCCTTCTGTATTTTTCTTCTTCTCTCTGTTTCTTCCATAGCTTTCTTTATAGAACCGGTTATATTATCCGCATAAAGAATAACTTCTCCACCTGCATTTCTTGCTGCTCTTCCTATGGTCTGTATCAGAGATGTTTCAGATCTCAGAAATCCTTCTTTATCTGCATCCAGAATTGCCACTAGAGATACTTCCGGTAAATCGAGTCCTTCTCTTAACAGATTCACCCCTATAAGTACGTCAAATTCACCGAGTCTCAAATCTGTGAGTATTTCCACTCTGTCCAGGGTATCTACATCACAGTGAAGATAGCTGACCTTTATGCCAAGATCCTTTAAATATTCCGTCAGTTCTTCAGACATTTTTTTTGTAAGGGTTGTAACAAGAACCCGTTCTTCTTTTTCCACCCTTATTTTTATTTCATTTATAAGATCATCTACTTGATTTTTCAATGGTTTTACCGTAAGGAGAGGATCTATAAGGCCTGTGGGCCTTATTATCTGTTCTATAACCTTTGAACTTTTTTGTAATTCATATATACCCGGTGTGGCAGATACATATATAACCTGATTTATTTTCGCCATAAATTCTTCAAAAGTGAGAGGTCTGTTATCATAGGCAGAGGGAAGACGAAATCCATGGTCTATAAGGCTGGTTTTTCTGGATCTGTCTCCTGTGGACATACCTTTAAGCTGCGGAAGTGTTACATGGGATTCATCTATAATAACGATAAAATCGGAAGGGAAATAATCTATAAGGGTATAGGGAGGTTCACCTTTACATCTTCCGCTTAAATGGCGGGAGTAGTTTTCTATACCGTGGCAGTAGCCGAGCTGCTGAAGACATTCCATGTCATATCCGGTTCTTTCGGAGATTCTCCGGGCTTCTATATCCATGCCGCGGGAATGAAACCAGTCTACTCTTTCTCTTAATTCTCTTTTTATACTGGATATTGCCTCTTCCAGTTTATCTTCCTGAGTGATAAAATGTTTTGCAGGATAAATGGTTAAAAATTCTTTTTTTTGAAGTGTTTTACCGCTGGAAAGATCAACTGTGGAAATATCATCTATTTCATCACCGAAAAATTCTATTCTGTAAAGGACATTATCCCGTTCTACAGGGTGTAATTCTATTACTTCCCCTTTTACTCGGAATTTTCCTCTTACAATTTCCAGATCATTTCTTTCGTAATATAAGGTGACGAGTGTTTCTAAAAATTCATCTCTTTCTATTTCCTGTCCTTTTTCTATTTTCACCAGAGTATTTTTATAATCTTCCGGTGTACCCAGTCCATAGATGCAGGAAATACTGGCGACTATAATGACATCGCGATTTTCTATGACAGATTGTGTGGCACTGTGTCTTAATCTGTCTATTTCCTCATTTATTTTTGCGTCTTTTTCTATATATGTATCAGTTTGAGGTATATATGCTTCAGGCTGGTAATAATCATAATAACTTACAAAATATTCAACTTTATTCTCCGGGAAAAAATCTTTAAATTCACTGCAGAGCTGTGCTGCAAGGGTTTTGTTGTGGCTTATTACAAGAGCCGGTCTTCCGAGCTTCTCTATGACATTTGCCACAGTAAACGTTTTCCCTGAACCTGTAACACCGACAAGGGTCTGCTCTTTCTCTCCTGAATTTAATCCTTCTATGAGTTTTTCAATAGCTTCTCCCTGATCTCCACCGGGAGCAAAATCAGAAATTAATTTGAATGATGACAATATTTTATAAGCCTCCCCGGGAATCGTGACGCGTGACGCGAGGATTGGTTGTGAGTTGTACCTTTATATGGAGAATAAAAAAATCCTTTTTTTAAAGAAGGATTTTTGAAGATTCTTAAAGAAAGGATTTTATATGTGAAGCGTGAAGGGTGAGCAGGGGCGAACCACTGTGTTCGCCCGGTACCCGGTGAAAACACGCATTACGCATTACGCGTCACGCGTCACGCGTCACGCGTCACGCGTCACGCGTCACGCGTCACGCGTCACGCGTCACGCGTCACGCGTCACGCGTTACGCGTTACGCGTCACGTAAATCATGCATCATGGATCACGACTATAAAGAGGTTTTCAATCATGCCGATATTCTGTGACAAATGCGGTTTTCAGAACAGCAATTCTGCCAGATACTGTAAATCATGCGGTGAAGACATAATTGCCACCGGCGCCACCGGCGCATTGATGGCAGGTGTCATACTTGATGAAAGATATGAAATAAAAAGGCTTATAAAATCGGGTGGTATGGGATCTGTTTACGAAGCCCTTGATAACAGATTTGATAAAACACCATGTGCTGTAAAAGAAATGTTGAATTTTTCCGCCGGTACTCAGAATCAGCAGTATCTTATAGAGCGTTTCAGTAAAGAGGCGAAAATACTGAATAATTTAAGACATCCGAACCTGCCTGTCGTAAAAGATTATTTCGTTCAGTGCGGCCGTTATTATCTTGTAATGGATTATATAGAAGGTGAAGATCTTGAAACAGTTATGAAAAAATATAAAGGTGTACCCCAGGAATATGTAATAACCTGGGCCATAGAGATACTGGATGCACTTAATTACCTTCATAATCAATCACCGCCTGTAATATACCGTGATCTCAAACCACCAAATATAATGATTCGCCATTCTGACAGAAGGGCCATGCTTATAGATTTTGGTATAGCAAGAACTCTTGATACGGAAGGACAGAATACCATGACAATCGTAGGAACACCTGTCTTTGCGCCGGAAGAGCTTATTGCAGGTAAGCCTGAGCCGAGAACCGATCTCTATTCACTCGGTGCAACCATGCACTGTCTCCTTACGGGTAAAGTTCCTCAAAGACCTTTTGAATTTCCGTCTTTAAAAGAATTTAACCTGAATATATCTCAGGAACTTGAAGATATAATTATGTGTTCTCTTTCACGAAGACCTTCTGACAGATATGTCAATGCAAAACAGATGAAAGACGCTCTGGAAAAATTAAGTTTCTCCATAGTTCCTTCAACGATAGTTCCTGTTATACCGGGAACGGCAATTTCGTCCACACAGGGAACATCGTCCACACAGGGAACGGTAGTCTCGTCCACACAGGGAACGGTGGTTTCGTCCACACCTGAAACAGTAATATCTGACTCTCCGCAGATCGCTTCGGTAAGCTCTACCAGAACTGTGGCAGGAACATGGGAACCTGCTCTTACAGCCCGGACAATCCATTCTGCCGGCCCCGGAGTCATTGCTGAAAAATCTAACATGAAGGTTATTTTAATCATAGCATCTGTAATACTTGCTGCAGGAGTAATTTTTTACTATAATCTGACTTCCGATCTCACCGGCCGGGCTCAGTCTCTCTATAAACAGGGAAAATATGAAGAAGCAATTAAATATTACGATAAAATTTTATCAGGAGATAAGAAGAATATTGATGCTTTAAACAAAAAAGGTGAATGTTTTTCGGCTTTAAAAAAATATGATGAAGCTATTAAATGTTTTGATGACGCATTACAGGTTGATAATTCATCTGTGTTACTGTGGAATAATAAAGGAGAAGCTCTTTTTGAAAAGAAAAAATACGAAGAAGCCATGAAATGTTTTGATAAAGTTCTGGAAATAGAGCATGGAAATTCCTTTGCAAAAGAACAGAAAAATATAGTGTTAAAAAAACTGTGCAATGAGTGGAATGACACCGGAACTTCTTTACTTGAAGAGAAAAAATATGGAGAAGCTATAAAATGGTTTGATAAAACCTTAAAGGCCAGTCCCGGCGATGAGGATGCAAAAGAAAAAAGAGATGTGGCTTTAAAAAGAACGGAAGAGAACAATAACGGGACTTACATGGGAGATGGAAGCCTGAAAAATGCTGAAGAATGGAACGATAAAGGTGCTTCTTTCCTTAAAGAAAAAAAATATGAAGAAGCCATTCAGTGTTTTGATAAAGCCTTACATTATAACAGCAAAATGGATAAAGCTCTGGCCAATAAAGGAATTACTTTATTTAAACAGGGAAAACATAAAGAAGCAATAGAATGTTTTGAAAAAGCCCTTGATATTGATCCGAAAAACGGACAGACATGGTTTAATAAAGGTGTCGCCTTTCATACACAGGGGGATCTCAAAAAGGCAAAAGAATGTTATAATAAGGCAAAGGAGTTTGATGCAAATATAAAGACCCCGGAGATTTAAGAGTGAGCAGTGAGTGGTGAAAAGTGAGTCGTGAGTGGTGAACCCACCTGTCACGCGTTACGCGTTACGCGTCACGATTATAACGCATCACGCATCACGCTTTATAAGGAGGTTATTTGACATGAAAATTATATTTATCATTTCACTTATTCTTTCTTTTTTGACTGCATTAAAACTTTATGCTTCTGAAGCAGATTTATTAGAATCCATAAATAACAAAAAATCCTCTTTATCTCTTGACGTAAAAAGTGATAAAAGTGATAATACTGCCTTTATCGGAGACGAAATTATCTTTTACATAACACCGTCTAAAGATTGTAATGTTATCCTGGTTATGGGATATAGCTCCGGAGAATACGAAATTCTCTTTCCAAATTCCTCCCATCCTGATTTTGACTGCAGTGAAGGAACTGTTTATGAAATACCGGGGTTTAATATGGAAAAAATAGTTCTGGAAGGGCCTGAAGGAACAATAAGGCTTAAAGCTATAGGAACAGACAGGGAAGAAGTGTTTATAAATTTTTCTGAACTGTCAGAAGGAAAGATAAAAAACCTCCGGGATTTTGCCGGAAAATTAAAAGGCCGACTCGATAAAATACCGCAGGAGAACTGGACTTCATCGGAACTTGAGATTAAACTGAAGAATAAAAATTTAAAACCTGTCGTAA
>JBEHWO010000453.1:0-5339 GCA_040217695.1 Vulcanimicrobiota bacterium
GTAGGTTATGTTTTTTCAGGAGAATAAACTTGATTAAATTATCAAAATTATATCTGCAGATATATATTTATTTCCTGGCTGTTGTAATTATAATAAATGTGTTGATCCCTTTGCTGCTGTTTCGTCCTATGAATAAACCTCCTCATATGGAAATAACTCAGAAGATTATATTTATAATAGAGTATATAAGAAATTACGGGACCTATGACAGCAATTTACCGGCACAAATGCAAAGCCTTTCAGTAAAGACAAACTGTGACATATCACTCTATGATAAAAAGGGGAAAGTTATAATCACTACAAAGAGAGATAAAAAAGATCTTGATGAAAACATGATAAAAAAAATCAGCAGCAATCAGGATTATATCATAGAAGAATTTGAAGGCGGACCGGGCAGCGGACCTGTTATGTTATTTTCTGAAAATCATAACGATTCATACTACAGTTATATAGGGATTTTCCCGAGACATCGTCCCATATCTCAGACAAGATTTCTCTTAATTTTATTATTTTGCAGTGCACTGCTCTCTGTAATGGTCTATCCTCTGGTAAGATATCTGACAAAACCACTTGAAGAAATAACAGAAAAGGCTCTTAATTTTTCCATGGGAGATTTTACCGGCATTGAGAAAAATATTAACCCTAAAGGTAATGATGAAATTGCCACACTGACCAGAGCTTTCTACCATATGGCAAATGAACTTTCTGCAATTATCGAAGGTAAAAAAGAACTTATATCGGATATATCCCACGAACTGGGTTCACCTCTGAGCAGGATGAGGCTTGCAGTACAGATTATCGAAGATAAAGTAAAAGAAAATCAGATACCTTCTATTAAAAGCGTGGAAAAACTCACAAAAAATATCGAGGAAATGGCAAAACTAGTAAAAGAATTACTGGATTTCTCCAGAATGGATAAAGGTTATAATTTAAAGATAGAAGCAGTTAATCTGGAAGAACTGACTATATCTGTAATACAAAAATTTCAAATATTCATTGAAAAAAAACATATTACGGTAAACATTCAGAATAAAAATAATATCAGTCAGGTATTTATAGACAGGAGCAGAATATCCAGAGTTATTGAAAATCTTCTTGTCAATGCCATTGATTATTCGCCTGCAGATGGCAAAATAGACATTATACTGGTAAAAGACAACAGTCATTTTTCAGTTTCCATAAAAGATGAAGGGCCCGGTATATCTGAAGAAAATAAAGAAAAAATCTTTGAGCCATTTTTCAGAGAAGATACTTCAAGAACGAGAGAAACAGGAGGCACAGGACTCGGACTCGCTATTGTAAAAAAAATAATAACACTTCACGGAGGTAACATAGCAGTTGAGAGTCCCGGTCAGAAAGGCGCATTAATAACCTTCACGATTTAACATCACCGAATGGTATTCAAGATTTTTACTCTTTCCTTATCACACCTGATTAATTTTCTGAGGGCATACAATTTTATCAGATGTTTATTATACCGCTCTTCTTCTCCTATAATCTTCTTTAACAATTCTATTATATGAATAAGGCGTGACACAACTACAGGGTCCTTATCTTCCATAAAAAATTACCTCACTCTATTGCCGTTTCGGAACGAAGCATATATGTTATAAATTCTTTAACATGTTTAAATTCCAGTTCCGTATTTAGAACCAGATTTATTGCATTGTTTATCTTATTATTTTTCTGGTTTTCCTGTATATTTACGAAAGGAGGAAATAAATTTTCTTTTAATCTCTTAAGAATTAGATATGCAACAAGATAATTATTCAAAACCTGCTTTATTTTTCCGGTTATAAAGCTCATCAATCCGGGATTATTTCTTTCTGTCTCTATTTTAAACATTAAAAGTTGTATTTTTCTTATTTCTTTATCAATTTCTATTTCTGTATTTGAAGAACTGAATTCTTCAACAATTCTTTCAAAAGTCTCTAAAAAATCTGTACCCAAAATAGTATCTTTATACTCAATTAAATTCAAAAATTTCTCAAGCCCCCTGATTTCATACTCCATAACCTCTTCTACCGGCTTCATAAATAATCCCTCCGGAACAAAAATATAAATCCCTGGAATATATTGTAAGCTCCATTCATTTCAAAAGTTTTCTGTCTTTGTAATAAATTGTGACAGAATGTAAAAAATTGTAATTATTAAAAACTCAAACCTGCCGGATTCATGCCGGCAGGTCAGCTAATAAAAATATCATACCGGGCATCAAGTTCTTTACATCATGCCACCGTTAAAACCACTCATCTGCTGTCTCTTTGACTGCATCATCATATGTAATTCCTGTTTTTCCTGCGGATTGAGAGTCTGCTCAAATTGCTCAAATTTCTGTCTGACTTCAGATGTTAAATTATTACCGCCAATTGAATTCATTCCACCCTGCATACCGGGAGGCGGTGGAGGTGGCTGCATTCCATTCATGCCCTGCATACCGTCCTGCTGTATACCCATACCCTGCATACCGGGAGGCGGAGGTGGTTTCATACCGCCCTGAATACCTCCCTGTTGAGACTGATGAAAGGCCTGACGTTCTTCAGGGCTCAGGCTCTGCATAAATTGATGCATCTTCTCCCTGACTCCACTTGATTGTCCCTGCATACCATAACCGATACTTCCGATCATTTCTTATTCCTCCTTATATTTCTGTTGTTAATACATTTCATACGGGAATATTGTAAATCAAATTTATGTCAGGAGTATTCTGAAATTGTAATAAATTACAAAAAATTGTGATAAATTACAACGTTATCTATCAAAAACGTAAGGATTATAGTTAATTTCATAACAGGAGTTACGCATTTTGTCATTGCGAGGAGCGGAGCGACGAAGCAATCCCAACAATTTCTGTTGTAATAATGGGATTGCTTCGCTTCGCTCGCAATGACTGATTCTTCTGTATTTTTTGCGTAAGTCCTGTTCATAACTATTCATAAATAATGATCTGGTAATGTGTAAAGCGTAATGCGTGATGGGCAGAGATATAAACCCGTGACGCGTAACGCGTAACGCGTGACGGGAGGAACAAATTCTCATTCTACGTTGTGACCGCTCCGGTCATGGCTGTTAGAGTGAAAAGAACAGGAATTTACTCACTTTTCAATACACACTTTTCACTCCTTTTTATCCCTCTATAGGATTATCATCCAGAACTTCTGTTATCTTCTTTTCAATGTCACATAACATCTGTTCGGCTTTTTCTGCGAGAGCGATTATATTTTCAGATAATTCATCTCTGTCTGATTGTTTTTCTTCCAGTGATTTTATCGGGTCTTCCGTTTTTTCTTCGGAAGAGGTTTCATTTTTTTCGCCTGACACAGTTTCAGCAGAAATCTGACGGGAAACATTTTCTTCGGAAGGAATGTCGCTTTTTTCATCATATGGAGGGTGATCATTTTCTCCCGAAGGGATTTCACTTTTTTCGTCTGCCCCGGGCTTTTCTGCAGATGCATCTTCGGGACAGGTCCGGTCTTCAGGCTTTATATTATGTAATTCTGCAACCATTCGCCAGGCTGACAGATATATGTTCATGGCTTCTATTATCTTTCTGTTAACAGGACTCATAATGTCTTTAAGTTTCTTCGATGAAGTCTTGCTGTTTTTTTCTTCTTCTTCAGTACTCCTGAGTATACCTTCTATATTTTTCATTTCATTATGAATAATAGAAATATCTTCAGGTGAAGGTTCTATAACAGAGGTAACATATTTAATCTTCTGGAAAACCGGTCTCTGAGAAAAATCATTTGTAATTCCGACTGCAGCCAGCATTTTTTGCATGGCTTTAAATTTATAATGCATCGTAACACCTCATTTAAAATATCAAAATCTGTATTTACCAGTTCATCAGGAGTTATAAAAAGAATAGAGAAAATAAAAAGATATTGACATAATTCTACTGTCCCACTTCAATTCCCACTACAGTGTAAGAAGGACTGAAAATAAACCTGATCCCTGAATGACTTAAATACACTCCAAAAGGATTGGACACTACATGCTTTATATAATCATACTGTGTGGTCTGTTTCAGTAAAACCTCGCTGCCCTGATAGAGTTTTTTTACATCATCAATTCTCGAACCGACTTTAATACCTTTTGAAGTCTGAAATCTCGGATTTGTAGTTACTATATTGGATAAAACCTGGCCTCCGCTGAAATAAAATATCATGCCAAGAGCAGGATAATGAGTGACCACACAGGAAGCACCGCTGTTATCCTCCACTTTACCGGGATTCCCCAGAGCATCTTTTATCTGTTCCATGGTCACTCCACCAACCTGAAAAGGACCTATCCTGCCTCCGTCAATTACATAATCAAAACCGTTTGCCTGCTGATTTGTCTGTTGATTAACACCTGAGCCGGAAAGTGCCTGTAAAGCAGCGGCTTTATTATCTTTTGCATAGGAGTTATTCGGATCTATAATTAAAACGTTATCGTAACATTTTATTGCTTCTTTATATCTTCCAAGATAATATAAAGCACTTCCTCTGTTAAACCAGGCTTCTACATTATTGGCATTTACATTTAAAGCTGCATCATAATATTTAATAGCATCTTCATATTTTCCCTGATCAAATACCTGATTGCCATATTTAACCCACTCTTCCGAAGTTTGTGCTCCTGCAGGCAAGCCAATAAAAAATAAAAACATAATAATACTGAACAAAACATATATTTTGTACACCATATGATTACCTCCTTAAATTACTGAGATGAGCATAAATAATACATATATGCTCTCGTGACGCGTAACGCGTTACGCGTGACGGGAAGAAAGTTTTTATTACATGCTTATGCTCAGGTCAGTAGTTGGATAAACTGCCTCCAATTAAATTTTATCTAAAGCTTTATTTTACGACATTAAAAATGAAAAGTCCTGTAATTTAAATTATTCAATCACATCTATTTTATTATAGATTAGAAGTTTTATCAAAATGTCTGAAAACTGTAAAAAAATGTAATAATTTATGACAAAGTATTCTAAGTACCGTAACAGATAAAAGGATGTCTGAAAAAAATTATTTATCATGGGCAGACATGACATGTTTACTCCCGTCACACGTTACGCGTAATGCGTAACGACAAAAAGGAACACAAAAACACTGCAGAAATATTTTTTAAAATTAATTTTTTTAATTTTATCAATTAAAGGTTTAAAGTGCTATAATTTAAAATATAAAAATTTTCTAAATATTTGAACCTGTTAACCGATATACATATTATACAGGAAACCTATTAAAGGGAGGATGCTGTATGGCGGGAAAAATAAAAGAAATAATTGATATTATTATTACACAGCGCGGGAAAGGTGATGAGAAACTTGTATCTATGCTGAAAAC
>JBEHWO010000454.1:0-5309 GCA_040217695.1 Vulcanimicrobiota bacterium
ATATATATTATGTATATATTATGTATTTGTAGATTCTCATGGAAAATTTTGATACTGCCAGATAAAGGAGTGATTTGTAACATGTCAGTTATTTCATCAGGAGGTTCTTCTGCACCCAAAACATCGGCACCCAAAACTAACACCAGCCAGCCCAAAACGGATAATTCCACAAAAACTACTTCTCAGAGTACTTCATCAACTGCATCAAAACCGGAGGAGAAATCTGCTTCGAAACCGGAGGAGAAATCTACTCCTAAAACAGATACATCTGACAGAGTAGAACTGTCAGATCAGGCTTCAAAAATAGCGGAAGAAGAAAGAAAAGCGGAAGAAGAAAGAAAAGCGGAAGAGAAAAAGAAAGCAGAAGAAGAAAGAAAGGCAGAGGAAGAAAAAAAAGCGCAAGAGGAAAAATTAGCAAATCAAAATAAAATAGATTCAAATGCCATTCATATGAATCAGTTTGAAGGAGATCCAAACGGCAGAAATGCCGACTGCGGGCCTACATCTCTTGCCATGGCACTGAAAGGAGTTGATCTGGCTCCCAGAGGAGCAGATCAAAATGCTTCTACAGTAGATACTGTCCAGGCAAGCCGCCAGGCTATGTATACAAACAGTGACGGAAAACCTATAGTAACAGATCAATTTGACAGCACTGCAAAAGACGGTGTAGACAGCAACGGGAACAGAGTCGATTCGGAACACAGCACCTTTACCACTCTTGATGCAATCAAGAGAGGAGCTGAAAATTCCGGTGCAACGGCAGAAAAAATAACAGGTATTAACAGTGTAAACAGTGAACTTAAAGATGGACATCCTGTAGTTCTCCTGGGTAAAGGTACTATTCCTGCATCTGATTACAAAGACGGACATTTTGTAACAGTATCGGGATATGATGAAAAAACAGGCATGTATACGGTAAATGATCCTACGGGAAAAGGACCTGTTCAATGCACAAAAGAAGATCTGGAAAAATATGCTGCAGCACAGGGAGAGCCATGTAACGGTATAGTTTCTGGCGTGGCCATTTCAAACCCGAATCAACAGGCCGGCGGAACGGGCAATCAGACGGATCCGTCTGTTCAAACAGGTCAGCAAAATCAGACAGATCCATTAAACCAGACAAATACAACACAGCAGACCGGGGGCCCCCAGGGTACAGGGCAGACAGGTCCTCCTGACTTCAATAAAATGACCGCACAGCAGCAATATGATTATCTGAAAAATGTGGTTATCCAGCAGGCAAACGGAGATCCGGAAGCATGGAACACAAAGCCGGGAGAAGTCAATCTCATAGGTATAAGAAGTTTTCAGGATGGTCAACCAGGCAATACAGATGCAAATGTTTATAATGACACAATCTATGCAGTAACGATAGATAAAGATGGTAAACCACAGGTAGTACCATTCAATGCCACAACTGACGCAGGTATTCATAATCGTGATAGCAGAGAATACGGAGGAGTGGATGATAACGGTAATTACGGTATTTCCCATCTGGCAGACGGATTTTATAAAGATACATGGGTAAGGGAATACAGAGGGGACAAAAATAATGCTCTTATCCAGGCAGGTGACATCCGTTATCATATCGACAGTAATTATGATGGTATCATAAGCCAGGATGAAAAAATGGGGCCAGACGGAGAAGGCCGCACTGTCGGTGCAAGCTGGGGTATTCAATTCCATCCCGGAGGAGACGGCGCAAATGTTAACACATGGTCTGCAGGGTGTCAGGTCATAAGAAAAGAAGAATTTAACGATTTCAAGGCCCTTATAAACGGTTCTGAAAATACGAAATTTTCCTACACTCTTATAGACAGCTCGAATCTTCCGCCTGTAGATGCCAATATGGCAGCCCAGGGAATTCCGCAGGGTACCACACAGCAGTCTGCCACAGAGGGAACTACCACACAGCAACCTGCCACAGGGGGAACTACCACGCAGCAACCTGCTACAGGCGGAACTACCACGCAGCAACCCGCTACAGGCGGAACTACCACGCAGCAACCCGCCACAGGCGGAACTACCACGCAGCAGCCCGGAACATCAGGGGAAACAAGCACTGCGCAGCAGACTGCAGGGGTAAATACATATGAACCTCAACATGTATCCTCAGGTACCGGGCCTTCATCTGTTACATCTCCTATAGGACTGGAAATGAGTTCTGATACTATGACTATGGTATGGGAAGCAATGAACGACGTCATGAGAGGTGATTTTAACAGCCAGGCTATTAATAAGCTCTATCAGTGGTATACCGGTGAAAATAAAAACACCTATGATCCAGTGAGAGAAACTGCTGCCCAGATACTTGCCATGGCAGGGAAAGATATATCTGCCGGCCAGACAGGTATTCCGGACCATATTGCAAGGAGAATGCAAATGAATATTGCATGACAGATTAAACCTGAAATGTAAGAGATAAAAAATCTACGGAAAATACCGTAGATTTTTTATTCAAAAAGGAAAAAATCTTTGTTGAACCATTGTTTTATTTTGAGAATAATGTCATAATATGAGAAAATAATATTTAGATAAAAAAATGATTTCTGAAAATCTATAGTGAGCGAATATGTCTTTCATTCATTACTCACTGACAGAGGTTTTTCTTTTTAAGAATTACCCGAATAAATGGAGGGTTTTATGGACAGCAATCAAGAACTGCATATACTTCACAGAGCCATATTTGGTCATGAACTGGAAGAGAGCAGAGACCCGGAGATAATACTAAATAAACTGAAAAACGGATGCAGTGATATAATCGTAGACCTTAACTGGGGAGAACAAAGAGAAGAAGAGTATCATGAAAAACATAAAATAGTCCTTCAGAGGATAGACGGAGAAAAGATTATTTTCTTTAACCCCATGGGACATAGTGACGAACTGGAAGAAGGAGATACTATAGAAGGGGAAGAGAAAGGTCCGGTAAGAAGAGTTGAAGGAACAGGTCTTGAAAGTATTACTGTTCAGGATTTTATGAGATGGTTCAAAGAAAGAAATGCTGTTTCTTTCCTGCAAAAAGAGGATTTTTAATGGTTCAGGAGAAAAAAAACAGAGGAAGATGTGTATTATTTTCTTTTATACTGAAAACTCACGAATTCCAATCGCGGGAACAGGTGAAAAGAGATTAAGGAGGTAAGGCTCTGCACTGTGTGCATCCCCCTGTATTATATGAATTATTCAGTACTGGTAGTTGATGATGAAGATTGTATAAGGGAACTGTGTGAAGATGTGCTTCCTATGTGGGGCTATGAAGTAGACACGGCAGAAGACGGATTCCAGGGAATAGAAAAGGCAAAATCAGGGAAATATCATGTAGTTCTTACTGATATAAAAATGCCCGAATGTGACGGGCTCACAGTTCTCGAAAAAGTTAAAGCCTATGACCCTCAGATAGAAATAATTGTAATGACTGCCTATGGCACAATAGAAACAGCTGTCAATGCCATGAAAAAAGGTGCTTATGACTTTATCATGAAACCACTTTCTTTGAATCAAATGCAGGCAGTTCTGAGTAAATGTGTGGAAAAAATAGAACTCACATCAAAGAACAAAGAACTTACAGAGTTAAACAGAAGATTACGTGAATTAAATGAAATGAAAGAAAAATTCATCACTATTACAAGTCATGAACTCAGAACACCTGTATGCAGCATAACAGGATTTGTGGAACTTATAAAATACAGTCTGGCCGGTATGCTTGAAGATAAACCTGAGACACTTCTATCCGAACTGGAAACAATAGTAAAAGGCCTTGCAGATATTGTAAGCGATATGCATGACCTGGCAGCCATGGATTTAGGAGGCTTCAAACTTACAAAAGAAAATTTAAATCTTGTAGATATAGCCCACCATGTAAAAAATGAATTTTTTCCTATCTTAAAAGACAGGCAGCTTCCTATAGAAATAAAGTCCCCTGAAGTTTTAAATTACAAAGGTGATAAAAGACGAATAAGACAGGCTTTGAGAGAACTGGTACAAAATTCCGTAAAATTTACTCCCGATAAAGGCAGGATAGATATTTTATTATCACAGGAAAACAACAGAGCTATCATCTCTGTTAAAGATACCGGTATAGGTATTCCTCCTGACAGAATAGATACTATTTTCGAGAGATTCTATGAGGTGCAGGACTCTACGCTCCATTCATCTTCTGACACAGCTTTCATGGGAGGAGGGCTCGGAGTAGGGCTCTCTCTGGTAAAAGAAATAGTCATTTCCCATGGAGGAACAGTATCTGTTACGAGTCAGAGTGGTAAAGGTTCTACATTTATTATGGAATTGCCATTTGAAGAATCGTAGGAGCTGTTCGCAAGCCGCCCTGCAGATAAAACTATGATATCCATAAGAGGAGCCAGACAGCATAATCTTAAAGGGATAAATCTGGACATCCCCGATTACTCCCTGACAGTCATAACAGGGGTAAGCGGTTCAGGGAAATCCAGTCTTGCTTTTGATACAATATATGCAGAAGGTCAGAGAAGGTATATTGAATCCTTTTCCTCTTACGCAAGACAGTTCCTTGAACAACTGGAAAAACCCGATGTAGATTCCATAGAAGGACTTTCTCCTTCCATATCTATCGATCAGAGAGCAGGAGGCGTTAATCCGAGATCTACTGTGGGAACAGTTACGGAATGTTATGACTATTTGAGACTTCTTTTTGCGAGATGTGGCATTCCACACTGTCCTCTCTGCAATATTGTAATAGAACCTCAGTCTGTTGAAAAAATAGCAGAATCTATAACTTCTATGAAAGAAGGCACAAAAATACAGCTTTTAGCTCCTCTCGTAAGAGGCAGAAAAGGCCAGCATAGAGAATTACTCCATGACCTTGCTTCAGAGGGATTTTCTAAAGTAAGAATAAACGGCGAAATATATGATCTTTCAGAAGATATACACCTTGCAAGATATAAGATACATAACATAGAAGTAGTCGTAGACAGGCTACAAATAAAAAAAGACATGGGAGACCGTTTTATAACATCCTTAAATCTTGCCATCGATAAAGGCGGCGGAACTATCATCGTAGACACGGAAGGAAAAAATGAACTGCTCTTCAGTACAAAACTCGCCTGTCCGAACTGCAGTTATTCCCTGGATGAAATAGAACCGGTTATGTTTTCATTCAACAGTCCCAGAGGGGCATGTCCTGACTGTTCCGGTGTGGGTATAAAAAAGAAGATTGACCTGTCACTTCTCATCCATAATAAAGAACTGAGTATATCAGAAGGTGCCATACCGGTGTTGCTCATACGTAATGAGGTCTTCATAAGTCTCCTGAAAAAAGTGGAAGCTCTGTGTTCAAT
>JBEHWO010000455.1:0-5305 GCA_040217695.1 Vulcanimicrobiota bacterium
ACCTTCTGCCCTATGGGAACAATACAGAAAGCTATTTATTCTTTAAATAAAGGAAATAAAGGGAAAAAAGACCCTTATTATTAGGGAGATGAGCATAAATAATACATATATGCTCTCATGACGCGTAACGCGGGAGGAAAACCTTTATTTCATGTCATGCTCAGGTCAGTAAAAAAGGAGTGTTTATATATGCCAGTATATGAATATGAGTGCAAGAAATGTCTGAAAAGATTTGAAAAAATTCAAAAAATCGGAGAAGACGGACGTAATCTTTACTGTCCCCTGTGCGGTGAAGGGAAACCGAAAAAATTAATTTCATCTTTTTCATCAAAAATGGAAAATTCCTGCAGTCCTTCAGGGTTTTCCTGAGTACCAAAAAAATAAAGATCCGTGAAGATCTTATATGTTAAAATAATGGCAACAGTAAATCCTCCATTGATTATCAGTCATCACGTGTAACGGGTAACGTGTGACGGGAGGAACTGATACTTACAAAATATCCGGTGTAATAGCAGACTCAGAAATACTATAAAAATTTTCTTTTATAATATCCCGAGTAAATTGCTCCTGCAGGATTATGAGATAGGACTCTGTCCTTTACTATTAACGTAGTTACAGGAGCCTGTGAATATTTTGTAAAAAGTATGTCATGCCCCATACAGAGCCCGGTTATTATATTAAGGTCAGTATTCTCTTTATTCAAAATCTCTGCCTGGCCTATGGGGTCACACATGGCTTCAAACCTGTGTTCATCTATCTGTTTTAAATCATAGGTCTTTTTATCTATACCGCAGACTTTACAGCACACAGACGATACTGTGAAATGTTTATTTAATATCTCTTCAAGTATCTTTGCTTCTTCTGAAAACCCGAGACAGAATGCTATTCCGAGATGTTTATAAGACATTTCTTTTGAAAATAAAATAATTTCTTCAAGCCTGGTAGCTTTCATATAATGAAGAGCTTCTATACCGGAAGCAGCTTTCATTATTTTATTATTCTCTTCATCTTTATAGTGATTTTTTACATTATTTATTATATCCGTACAATTTTTTCCATTATAACAGAGTTTAATCGCACAGAGGGCACAATTCATATAATCCACCTTCCTGCTTTGGTGAGTATAAACAATAGATATTTGCTCTCGTGACGCGTAACGCGTGACGCGTGACGGGATACATGCTTATGCTCAGATCAGTAATTAAATCAGGTGACGGGTTATGGGTTTTAAATATTCACCCACCCCACAACACCTGACACAACTAACCTTTAAAAAATAAAAATTTCTATACTCTCAATTTATATAAAAACATTTACCTTTTTCACAAAATCTTTAAAACTCTTCATACCTCCTGCCTGACTTACAACTTTAAGAACTCTATCTGTATCAATCACCTGAACTCCTGATAAAATTCTTATATTTTTATCGGAGAAAAAAGCCGGTACAAGAGGAGTTGACGGCCCCAGCATGGTACAGGAAGGAACATTTTTTATAAGTTCAATAAGAGATTCAAAGGTTTTGTTTACAAGACTTGTAGCAGTGATAAGCACTACACTGCAGTCAGGTAAAATTTTAGATATTTCTGTTTCCGGGACAAAGTATTTACTGTCTGAAAAATTTTTCTCGAAAATAAAAATCTTCTCTGTAATTTTTTCTATCTCCTTAACAAGAGGTTTAAAATCTCCTATAATACCGACTCTGTCATCCGGTTTCAGATTAAGATGTTCAAGTATATCTCCTTCTACTTTTTCCGTTTCTTCGTAATTTGCAAGACTGTTTATTGTGGCGAGGCCTACAGATGCTTTAAGAGGATTATGGGACGGATAAAAGTGTATTAATTCTGCAGCACTTTTTCCTATAAGAAAACCTGCATCTTCCATAAGACTGCAGCAGGTTTTTTTCCCGCCCGTTCCTGTCCAGGCAAGACCGCATCTGCCATCATCCAGAAGAACTGCAGTATATCCGAGACCTATGCGAATATCTGAAATATTTCTTTCTTTTGCTCTGTCATAATACATAGTGACAAGATTGTTGCATATCATAAAATCAACTCCTTTTTAATTCGTGACGCGTGACGCGTGACGCGTGACGCGTGGTTTCATAATCAGGGCTTTTAGTTAAAAGCCAGTATTTTCCTTATCTTTGAAATAATTATAATCGCTGTACATAATATAAATGATGTAACAACTATAGTCGGGCCTGACGGTAAATCTATTATATAAGAAACATACATACCTGAAAAGGATGAAATAATACCGAATATTACGGAGAAAATAAATACAAATTTTAATTTACCCGTTACAATAAGAGCCGTAGTGGCAGGTATGACCAGATATGTAAATGTCAGAAGCGCTCCTGCCACATGGATTGACAGAGAAATAGTCACTCCGAGTGTAATATAAAAAATAATTTCCCAGAGAGTGGTTTTTATACCCAGAGTTTTAGCCATTTCAGTATCAAAAGATGTAAAGAGAAATTCCTTGCTAAAAAGATAATGTATTAAGAGAATGACAGGAAAAGCAATAGCAATAATTTTTAATTGATTTACCGATACAGCGAGAATATTACCGAAAATAAGGGAAAGTACATGAGACTCCCCTGTAGCACTTTTTGCCACAAGAAGTATGCCCAGAGCAGAGGATACACCGTAAGCAATACCAATTATACTTTCTGCAGGTATCTTCTTCTGCCCTTTTCTCACACTGATAGAAAAGAGAAGAACTCCTGCTACGGCAAATAAAAGTGAGAAAAATTCAGGGTTAAATCCCATGAGAATGGCGAAAGCTATACCTGCCGTAGAGATATTGGCTATAGCTGCACCGACGAAAACTATTCTTTTTAAAACAATATAGACTCCTATAAAAGAACAGATAAGTCCTATAAGGAGACTTGCCGCAAGAGCAGTCTGCATGAAAGGTAATGTTAACATGTCTATCATTTATGATCACCTGTAAGAATAAAAGTCTGCCCCGAATGATGTATCACTTCAACATTAAGTGAATAGAGTTCACTCAGAATCTGATTATTCAGTATTTTTTCCGTTTCTCCCGATTTAATTGATTCTTCATCCAATATGATGATTTCTTCCGAGTAATTTGCAACAAGATTTAGTATATGTGTTACGAATATAACAGTAAGATTCTTTTCTCTGTGAAGTATTTTTACCAGGTCCATTATCTGTTTTTCACTTTTCAAATCCATACCGTTTGTAGGTTCATCCAGTATCAAAATTGAAGGATCTCCAACAAGAGCCCTCGCAATAAGAACCCTCTGTTTCTGGCCTCCCGATAAATCCCTGTAAGGGCAGTTTGCAAGATCCTTTATATTCAGATATGAAAGATTTTCCATAACTTTTTCCCTGTCATGTTTTCCCGGCCTTCTCAGAGGCGGTATAAGGCCATATCTGCCCATAAGAACTATATCAAAAACATCGAGAGGATATATTTCATCTATAGTTTCTCTCTGAGGAACATAACCGAAAGAAAGACCTTTTTTATTAAAATTAATAGTCCCTTTCATGGGTTTTAAAAGTCCTAAAATACCTTTGAGAATGGTTGTTTTTCCTGAACCGTTTGCCCCGACAAGGCCAAGGAAAGTTTTTTCTTTTATAGAAAAATTCAAATTTTTGAGAACAGTTTTATTCCTGTATCCCAGTGTTACACAGGAGAATTCTATGAGATATTCCATTTATCTTCCTTCCTGAATTTATATGAAAATTGTAACGCGTCACGTATCACGCATTACTATTTCTTAAAAGCCTCAATCAGTTTCCTGATATTATAATCAAAGAGATCTGTATAAGTATTGACACCTTCAACACCTCCGACAGAAGGAGGAAGAACAAGAACAGTGGCACCGGTTTTCTCTGCCACAAGTTTCGGAACCTGATCACTGAAATATGGTTCCATTATGATAATTTTTGCATTTTCTTCCTTCATTACACCTATAAGTTTTGCTATATCGTTTGCCGTCGGAGGTACTCCCGGTTTCGGTTCAATATAACCAGCTACATCCAGACCAAATCTTTTTGCAAAATTGGGCCAGCTGTTATGATATGTTACGATCTTTCTGCCTTTATATGGTTCCATCTGTTTCAACCATCCCTGAAGAGAAGATTTTATCTCTTTTGCATATTTCTCTTTATTGGCTTTGAAATAATTTGCATCACCGGGATCTATTGTAATGAACCCTTTACATATGTTATCCATAATTTTTATTCCGTTTAAAGGGTCAAGCCAGTAATGGGGATTGCCGTATATATGAATATGCCCCTGTGATTTATCCAGTTTCACTGCAGGTATCTCCAGTATTTCACAGCCTATTGAAGCATCAATATGCCCCGGAGAACCAAGATAGATATCTTCATTTCTGCTTCCGTTAATAAGAGCATCACCCCACATATCCAGGTCAAGACCTACTTTAACAAAGGCATCTGCATTCTGCATTTTTGCCATAAAACTGGGTTTTGCCTGAACGGAATGAGGATTTTGATATCCTTTACCAAGAGATATAACTTCTACTTTATCCCCTCCCACAGCAGAAGAAAGAGCTCCCAGATCTGTTGTTGTTGCTATTACTTTGAGTTTTGCCTCCGTTTTACTTGCAACACAGAGTAAAAAGATCATTAAAAAAGTGACTAAATGTTTCATTTATCTTACCTCCATTTAATTATTTAGATACTATAGCCAGATAAAATTTCATCTGAAGCTTTATTTTACGACATAAAAAATGAATTTTCCCATACTTTTTATTTATATGAGAATCGTAACGCGTGACGGGAGGAACAGATTCTCATACTTCGTTGTGACCGAAACGGTCATAGCCGTTAGTGTTTATGAGGACCGAGAGTAAAAGTAGTCTGTAAAAAGATAGAATTACTCTCATCACCAAAGGTTCTATCAGTATGTGTATACTGAAGTCTGAATCTGGTAGAGTCACTTGGCCAGAAAGAAATAGCTGCCGAATAGGCTCTTTCATATTCTCTGTCATTATAAGGGAATTCAGAATAGTCATATCTCAGACCCATATACCATCGCCTTGAAAACTGATACTGGCCGAAGAGATAATAACCGCAGCTTTTTAATTTATTATCAGTTTCATGAAGATCCCTTCTGCTGAAGATTGCCTCACCCTGTAATAAAAAAGAAGTATAAGGATTATCAGTAGGATTCCATCTGTAAGTTACGTCAAAACCTGCAAGATCATTGAAAAGATCATGTTCCACATCACATTTACCTCTTGCATAGGTTCCTCCTATTTCGAGAGAATGATTTTCATTCAGTTCAAAAAAAGTCTTTAAATGAC
>JBEHWO010000456.1:0-5296 GCA_040217695.1 Vulcanimicrobiota bacterium
TGAAGGATACATGGTTTATGGAAAAAGTAAATGAAGTTTATATGAGAATCGTGAAGAGTGAAGAGTGAAGGGAGATACAAATCTATTAACCACTCACTGTTCACTCCTTAATGAGGTTATATTTATGAGTGAAGTTGTAAATCAATGTTGTTGTTCTAAAAATACTGAGGTTCAAAAAACTGTCTGTTGTTCCGGCAAAAAAGCCGGACAATCATGGATTACAGGTTATATAAATACAAAATCCGGGGAAATTCCTGTAATACAAACAGTTCTGGCTGCATCGGATCTTCTGGGGCTGGTAAGAATGAGAATCGGTGTGGGAAGGTCTTCTTACAGGATCGAGCCGGGACTTTATGCAACAGGAAAACCGGATGAAAATTCTCCTGTCCTTGTTACAGCCAATTATAAAATGACATTTGATCTTTTACGTCGTGAATTAAGGGGAAGAAATTTATGGATTATGGTACTTGATACAAAAGGGATAAATGTCTGGTGTGCCGCAGGTAAAGGTACCTTCGGAACAGATGAATTATTAAAAAGAATTAACGTGACAGAACTTGCGAATATAGTATCACACAGACAGCTTGTTCTTCCTCAACTCGGCGCCCCCGGCGTATCTGCCCATGATGTAAAGAAAAAATCAGGTTTTAAAGTTATTTACGGGCCGGTAATGGCAAAGGATATTCCTGTTTTTTTAGATTCAGGTATGAAGGTATCCACTGAAATGAGAAGAGTAAGATTTAATTTAATCGACAGACTCTGCATGACTCCCTTAGAGATTACAGGCTCAGTTAAAATAACCTTTATAGCTCTGATAATTTCTTTACTTACAGGAGGGCTGAGTAAAGAAGGATTTTCTTTTTTCAGTGCTCTTTCGGAAGGGGGCAAAGAGTTTTTATTTTATCTCTCTGCTCTTCTATGCGGAACTGTTATAACTCCTCTTCTGTTGCCCTGGATACCTGCAAGGGCTTTCTCTATTAAAGGTGCCATTACAGGAATTATAGTGTTATCCGGATTGATACAGATATTTCGGGACACTTCTTCACCATGTTACGGCGGATTTTACTTCCTGCCATGGTTCCTTATAATTCCTGCCATTTCTTCTTTTTTCGCCATGAATTTTACCGGTTCCACAACCTATACATCCCTTTCCGGTGTAATGAAAGAGGTAAAGATTGCCCTGCCTGTTCAGATTTTTCTGATTGCTGCAGGATTAATATTATTGATAATAAGTCATTTTACATAAGGAGGTGAACCATGTTTGGTCTTAAATATATAGAAAACACCGTTACTCTGTCCCTTGATAAAGAAAAATGCGTTTCCTGCGGCATATGTCTGGAAGTCTGTCCTCATGGAGTATTTAAAATGAATGGCAGGGCAGAAATAACGGATAAAAATGCCTGTATGGAATGCGGCGCCTGTGCAAAAAACTGCCCTGCAGAAGCCATTACCGTAAAATCAGGCGTGGGGTGCGCGGCGGCAGTTATAAACGGAATGGTGAGAGGGACAGAGCCTGATTGCGATTGTTCTAAATCTTCATGCTGCGGCGGTTAACAAATAAAATTAAGGAGAGAGATTATGTATAAAAAAAATTATCTAATATTACTGATATCTTTATGTGGTTTTATTATTCTGTCTGTGCTGAATATATCTTACCCTGCATCTGCCGGAGGCTGAGGGCCGGGAGGTTGCGGCGGGACCGTGAGTCCCTCTATATGGTCAGTAAGTGACGGAGGAAATGGTCACTCATATCAGGTAATAACTGTGCCCTGGGGTTTTACCCGGGAAGATGCGGAGAAAGCAGCAAAAAAATCCGGCGGATACCTTGCAACAATAACCTCAGAAGCTGAAAATTATTTTATTTATAAATTAATATGCAAAAATAAGGATTTATGGGTGATAGATGGTTCAGGTAATGGTTCTGGCCCATGGATAGGAGGATATAAGAAAGAAGGAACATGGAAGTGGGTAACAGAAGAAAAATTTAAATACAGCAGCTGGGCATCAGGAGAGCCGAATAATTATAAAGGAACAGAAGATGCTATGTGCTTTTACAGGCCCGGTATGAAAGATAAGCCATTCTGGAATGATATCAGTAAAGATACTGTTTTACCGGCCTGTATAGTTGAATTTGATAAGCCAAAATAACAGGAGATAATCTATGAACAGTAAAGTAATTTTGAAAATATTAGTAATATTACTTATCCTTGGAGGATTTGGAGGAATATATTTTCTGAAGAATAAACCTCCGGCGACACCGGTTAATCAGGGAGAAACCTTTCCAGCCATGGTGGATTACGGCTCTCATGGCTGAAGTGCCTGCAAAAAAATGGTTCCCGTGCTGGAATCCTTAAAAAAAGAATATGAAGGAAAAGTAAGGGTGGATTTCATAGATGTAAAGATAAGGGAAAACAGGGAAAAGGTTGTGAAAGCTTCTATCAATGTTATTCCCACACAGATTTTCTACGACTCTGCAGGAAAAGAAGTTTTCAGGCATGAAGGATTTTTCCCGAAAGAAGATATTGACAGGGTAATTAAAGAAAAAGGACTGGTAAAGTAAATGGAGCATTTTATAAATAGCCTTGTTTCTACAATCAGTACCCATCCTTCTATTGCATATGGCGCAGTTTTTCTTGCAGGTCTCATATCGGCTGCAGGCCCCTGTGTTCTTGCAATTATTCCGCTTGTCATAGGGTTTATCGGAGGGTATGCGGAAGGTGATACAAAAAGGGCATTTTATTATACAATAGTTTTTGTGGCAGGACTTACGATAAGTTTTACCATTCTCGGTGCTACAGTAGGTTTTGTCGGAGGAATAATGAAATTATTCGGCCAATGGGGTTATATGGCCATAGCACTTGTAGCGGTGATTGCAGGTACTCAACTGCTGGGAATTATAAATATACCGATTCCTTCTCCGATACAGAAGATACAGCCGAAGCAGAAGGGTATTCTGGGGGCCCTCATACTCGGTTTTCTTTTCGGACTTGCTTCCGCACCATGTGCCACTCCTGTCCTTGTTGGTATTCTTGCCCTTGTATCGGTTCAGGGAAAAGTCCTTTATGGTGCAACCCTTTTATTTTTCTATGCCCTGGGACACTGGATGCTTGTCTTTGTGGCAGGCATAAGTACCGGCTTTGTAGATAAACTGGCAAAAGCCAGAGGAGTTAATAATTTTACTGCTGTAATGAAAAAAATAAGCGGAGTTATTTTTATTCTCGGCGGATTTTATTTGTTCTGGCGATCTATTTAGTGAAAAGTGAAAAGTGAAAAGAATGGGACATTACTCACTATTCACTATTCGCTATTCACTTTTCACTATTACATAAGAAAGGAATTTAAAAAAAATGAAAGTAGAAGTTTTAGGCCCCGGTTGCCCGAACTGTACAAAAGTCTATGACCTTGTAAAACAGGTAATAGAAGAAAAAGGTCTGAATTTGGAATTAGTGAAGGTTCAGGAGATGGGGAAGATTATGTCTTATGGCATTATGACTCTTCCCGGCCTTGTTATAGACGGTACAGTAGTATGTGCCGGCCGTGTTCCCCATATTGAGGAGGTGAGAGGCTGGATCTGCTGATAGCCTTTAACGTATGAATAAAAAAGTTATGATCTTTCCATGCAGCGGTATAGGAAAGGTTACAGGAACAATTGCAAGGGATTCCGTAAAAGAAGCGATAGATAAGGTGAAGGAAAATATAGAAGGACCATGTCTTGCTCTTCTTACGGTAGGAGATGAAGAAACAGTCAGGAAAGTTAAAGAAAGCATAGCCATAACGGTTGACGGTTGCCCGAAGGCCTGTGCATTGAAAAATGTGGAAAAAAGCGGAGGTACCGTAGAGAAAAGTTTTATGGTAATGGACTATATGAGAGAACATAAGGAATTAAAGCCTGGCACCGTTACGGAACCGGGAGAAGACGGGAAAAAACTGGCTTCTATCATAGCTTCCGATATTTCCGTTATAGTAAAAGAACTTGAGGGAAGGGGTTGATTTCATTGGAAATAACCAGAAAAGCAGGTATAGTTTCCTGCAGCGGAGAAGAATTTTTAGAAGGCACTGTGACAAGACTTGCCACTAGAAAGGTTATGGATAAACTCGGACCCGGGAAAGCTGTAACAATATGCCTTCCTCTTTTTCTTGCAGGAGGGGAAGGAGAAAGAGCTTTCGCGAAATTAAACCCTGTCATAACAGTAGACGGCTGTGAAAAACTCTGTGCCAGAAGAGGAACGGAAATGCACAGCGGGAAAGTGAAAGATTATATTTCCCTGCCGGAACTTTTAAAAGACAGACATGTTACTGAAGAAAATCTTGATGAAATAGTTAATCTTGTAGCAGAAGAAATTGCTTTAAAGATAGATAAAATTCTGGGGGATAAATCTTCTGTTGAAGAGATTGAAGCAGAAACTCCTTCGTGCAGCTGTTTTTCCTCACCAGAACCTGTTACTATTGACCTTGACGGAGAAAAAATAGATTTCCTTCTTCTACCTCAGTTATTTCTGAAATTCAAAAAACAGGGAAAAAAAGCAGATGAACTGGGAGAAGATTTTATGAGAGAAATCAAAATATATAATTATATAGAGCCGGCAAAAGAAGATAAAATAGCCGGAAAATTAAAAGAATATTATGAATATTTTTATATCCATGGAAAAATGACCGGGATTTTCGGGATTTAATGGGTTTATATGAGAACGTGTTCCTCTCTTCACCCTTCACTCTTCACCCTTCACGATTCTCATATAAATTTTTTTGTAAATCCTTCTGTTAAAAACTTCTAATATAAATAATCCGGTTTATCATTGACAGAAATTATTATATTGTTATATAATGATTTGATAATATGACTGTAATAAAGAGGAATGTTATGAAAATACGTAATTATACCAATATATTAAAAATACTCAGTGAGCCATCAAGACTTAAGCTTATTAAGATACTTGGTCACAGAGAATTATGTGTATGTGAAATTGAAGAAGTAACCGGGTTGAAGCAACCTACTATATCTCAACAGATTAAGAGGCTTAAAGAAGTAGACCTTGTAAAAGAAAGAAATGAAGGGAAGTGGTCTTATTATTCTTTGAATAAAAAATTGTTAAAAGATCTTTTGACTTCCTTAGATGTTTTTATTGATACCAATCCTGAAGAGCTTGAAGAATTTAAAACAGAGATTGAACGATTGTACGGACTTTCAGAAAATATAAGGATAAGGAAATGTAAGGATAAGGAAGTTGATGGCTGGGTGGTAAGAGTTGAGAGTTAATTATGAAGTGTTTTAATTTGATTTATATTTTTTTGAAGT
>JBEHWO010000457.1:0-5289 GCA_040217695.1 Vulcanimicrobiota bacterium
TTATAGCCGTTCCAGTAAGAAGGATCTTTTTTTATTGTAAGTTCATAACATTCGAGTGCTTTTTCTATATCTGCTTTGTAATAATAAGTATTTCCCTTGTTTTTTATGGCATCTAAATAATCGGGTTCTATTTCTATGGCTTTGTTGAATTCTTCAAGTGCTTCATCATATCTGTCCTCTTTCATAAGAGCCAGTCCTTTTGAATTATGTTCTGCCGCTTTCGGATTAATTTTTTCCGGTTTTTTTGTTGCTTTCGGAGTAATCTTTTTAGCAGGAGTTTTTTCCGGTACAGTTGTTTCTTCCTTTTGAGTTGGAGTTTCTTCCGGTATTTCTTCGGGAGAAGGAGTTATCAGTGAAACAGTCGATGGAAGAGAAGTAAGATAAGCTCCTTTTCTTATAAGCCCTTCTTTTGAATTATATACAGGATAATTTCCTTCCCCTGCAAGTCCTGTTTCTTTATGTACATTTTCTCCGCCGCATTGTATAATAAAAAAATCAGGATCAGTCTGAGAAGCGTATATATAAGGTTTTTTGCATGAAGGACATACAGGTATTGTTTTTACATAGGGATTTACTGCATCAAGAGTTGGAGGGTAATGGCCGTCATTATGGCCTGCATATATCTCACAGGCTTTTGCCAGATTGGTAATATAACCTTCGCATTTTATCAGTTCTTCTTCAGGAGTCATTTTCGCACCATCTGTTTTTTTCCCGCATCCTGAATTTATAATCAGGAGCAGTATAAACAGACAGATTAAAATTTTTCTCATATAAAATATCTCCTTTCGTTGATAATACTGATTCTTAAAATTATCTGAAATATCTCCTTCCCCCGATAAATACGGATTTGTAAAATTCATCATCAAGACTGCTTATCTTTACCTGTCCGCTTGAAGAGGCATGGATGAATTTTGAGCAGGCAAGATAAATGCCTACATGAGATGCACCCGGTGCATAGGTGGTAAAAAATACGAGATCTCCCGGCTCAAGGTCCTGAACCGGAACTCCTTCCATATACTGTGTATCTGCAGTCCTGGTAATAGATATACCATTCTGTGTGTAAACCCACTGGACAAAACCCGAACAATCGAAACCGCTGGGAGATTCACCGCCCCATACATAGGGAACACCTATATATTTATAAGCAGTCTGCACCACTTTCGCGGCAATAGAAGAACCTCTTGAAGAAAGGGGTCTGCCGGGACTATAGTTTGTCATGGCAGAACACTGACTGTAAGTATATTTTAATTCCGGGATTTTTTCTGTAATAACAGTTGTCCTTTCTGCTCTCATAGTGAATTTTTTCGGCAGAAGTTTTATATTGTCTTTGTATTTATCGAGTTCCGGTGTGTAAAGCAGAATAAACATAATAATAAATACGGCAAGAAAAGCAGAAAGTCCTAATTCGTAAAGCCTTTTCATGAAATCCCTCCTTCCAAAAAGCAAAAAAACTTTTGACCATTATAATTATTAAATATATTAAAGTCAACAAGTATTTTCACGTTATTTTTACCGGGGTTAGCATAAATAATACATAACTGCTCTCGTGACGCGTAACGCGTAACGCGTGACGGGAGGAAGACCTTTATTACATGCTTATGGTCAGGTCAATAAATGCAATCTATATGATAAGCATAACAGAAAAAACATTCTCTTATTATATATTTTATGTTACAATATTATTGTCCTGATGTATCTATGCAAAGTATTACAAGTCCGGGTAAAGGAGTAAAGTAATATGTTCAGATTATGTTTATTTATCGTAATTTCTGTTGTATTTACAGGCTGTCTGGTTCCGGGAGGAAAAACTGAACCTGCACCGGGTATAAAAACTTTATCCCTCTATAACTGGAAAGAGTATACAGATATGTCTGCTATTAAAGATTTTGAGAAAGAAACAGCTATACATGTTGAACTTTACGAATATGAAACTCCGCCTATGATGATGGGAGATGCCAGAGCAAATCCCGGTAAGTATGATGTGTTTATCATGGAAGGATATATAGTTCCGTCTATGGAAAAACTTAAATTAATAGAAAAACTGGATTTGAATAATATACCGAATTATAAGAATATAAAAAAAGAATTTAAAGAAAAACCTCTTTATAATCATCAGGGTATTTACTCTGTTCCCCATCTATGGGGTTCAAAAGGACTTGTGTATAATACTACATACGTAAAAGAAAATATTGACAGCTGGAAGGTTCTGTGGAATAAAAAATACAATGGGAAAATTGCTCTCATAGATGACCCGAGAGATACCATGACTGCATTGCTTAAAGTATCGGGATATTCTTTGAACAGCAAAGACCCCGGTGAATTAAAAGAGGCAGAGAAAAACGGTTTATTATTAAAGAAAAACGGTGTAAAATTCGGAGATACTCTTCAAAATGTTGAGGATGTTATAGCCGGCAGAATATGGATTGCCCAGTCTTTTAACGGTGATGTTTTTTTTAAGGCCCGTAACAGAGAAAATATAAAATTTGTATATCCCGGGGAAGGATATGACATAGGGCCTGATTATATATGTATCAGTTCTGATTCCAGGGATAAAGAAAGTGCTTATAAATTTGTAAATTATCTTCTCAGACCCGATATAAGTGCAAGGTTTACCAATAGCTTTTTTTATCCCTCTCCGGTTGAAGGAGTAGAAAAATATGTGGATAAAAAGATACTGGAAAATCCCATAATTTATCCTCCTGCCAGGTTGTTAAATAAAGGTGAAGCTTATATGGATCTGGAAGATATTGATAATGAATATAACAGGATATTTAATCTTATGAAATAAGGTTTAACCGGAACGAGTACAGGTGTTATTTATGAAAAAAATATATTTCTCCATTATTTTAATTTTCCTGTTAACAACAGTGTTTTTTATTGTAAAAAAAATAGAAAAACCTGTAATTGAACAGGAAAATAAGGTGGTAACGTTTTATAACTGGAAGGAATATACAGACATTTCAGTACTCACGGATTTTGAAAGAGAAACAGGTATAAAAGTTACATTGTATGAATATGAAACTATGCCTATGATGATAGCAGAAGTCCATTCGAATCCGGGGAAATATGATGTCATAGTGATGGATGGCAATATAGTTTCTGTTATGAAGGAACTTAAATTAATAGAAGAACTGGATTTGAATAGACTGCCTGACTATAAAAATGTAAAGGAAGAACTCAGGAAAAAACCCTTTTATGACCATCAGGGAAGATATTCGGTACCCCATCTGTGGGGTACTACAGGGCTTGTGTATAATACAGATTACGTCGGTGAACCTGTTAATAGCTGGAAGGTTCTCTGGAATAAAAAATATAAGGGGAAAATTGCGTTAATGAATGATCCCAGGGAAGTAATGGCTGTTCTGCTTAAATCTTCAGGATATTCTTTAAACAGTAAAAAACCTGAGGAATTAAAGATAGCCGAACAACAGGGACTACTTCTTAAAGAAAACGGCGTGAAATTCGGTGAAACTATAGGCAATATAGAAAAGGTTATATCTGGAGAACTGTGGATTGCAGAAGTATATAACGGTGATGTTTTTTACAAAACAGGTAACAAAAAAAACATAAAATTTGTAAATCCCGGAGAAGGATTTAATTTATGGTCAGAATATATATGTCTCTGCAGTGATGCCAGTAATAAAGAGGGGGCATATAAACTTATAAATTATTTTCTGAGACCTGACGTGAGTGCCAGATTTACAAATACTTTTTGTAATGTATCTCCGATTGCCGGCTCGGAACGGTATATAAAAAAAGAGATACTGGAAAATCCTGTAATATACCTTTCCGAAGACATATTTTCAAAAGGTGAATTTTATATAGATGTCGGAGATACCAATAAAGAATATGAAAGAATATTTAATCTCCTTAAATAAGGAATGAAAATTAAATAAATGTCTCAAATATATTAAATCGTGACGCGTAACGCGTAACGCGTGACGCGAGGAAAGAGACTATTAATAAATTTCCATTCCTAATTTTTAGCATTCAACCTGTGACCGATCCGGTCATGCCTGTCAGTTATAAAATATGTGATTTCTGTAAAATCTGATTGCTGATTTTCGAAGGCTCAGTGATAAATTATGAAAAAAAGCATAAAAATAAGAATACTGTATTATTTCCTTTTCATAACGTTGTTTACAATAATAAGCACGTCTTTTCTTGCCATATTTCAGGCCAATAAGGCAATAAGAGATAATACCCTTCAGAACTTTGAAGAAATAGCAGGAGAATTGTATTTTAATATCAACAAGGTTTTACTTAAAGGCTTTGCGGATCTTCAGGTAACAGTCAATAATCCTATTATTTTATCAGATGACACAGGGCCTGATGAAAAAAAAGCAGAACTCTTAAAATTAAAATATATATTAAAAGATTATGAAGATATAACCCTGATAAAACCTGCAGGTAATGTAATAACCTCCACAGATTATAATTACAGGGGAGACTGGAGATATGAGAAACATTTTAAAGAAGCCAGCCAGGGCTCTCTGTCCATGTCAAATGTCCACTTTATACTTAACCCTTTAAAATTGATAATAAGTTTTGCCGGCCCTGTTTATAATAAACATGGCAAAATAACATCTATTGTCTCTCTACAGCTGAATATGCAGTCTATATGGGATATTGCCGATCATGTAAAAATAGGCAATACAGGTTTTGCCATGGTTCTGGATGAAAATAATAAGATTATTTCCTATCCTGATAAATCTTTAATGCTGAATAAAATTGACAGGTCAGAACTTCAGAATTTCTATGAAACGAACAGGCTGTTTGATATGAAAAACAGAAAAGAAGTCATGACAGGAAATTATTTTTCAAAAGATAAAATGGATAAACGTTATATGAATTATAATCCTTCTCTTTATACAGACTGGAAGATTATTATATTACAGAATAATAAAGAAATGTTTCATTCTCTTGATGTGTTTAAAAGGAATGTTGCACTTTTTGCATTGATGTTATCCATTATTGTTTTATTCTGGGGATTGCATTTTGCAGATGCCATAACAAAGCCTGTAAAAGAGCTTACCATAAGTGCTTCCATAATAGGAAAGGGTAATCTGGATCACAGAGTAAATATAGAATCTGACGATGAAGTAAAACATCTTGCAGATTCCTTTAATAATATGGCACAGGAATTAAAAATATCACATGAAAAACTACTTTCGGCATTAAATCGTTTTCAGATACTTAACGATACTACTCCTGATGCAGTTCTCATTCACAGGCCTGACGGAACTATTATAGATGTAAATCTAACATGTCTGGATATGTTCTCTTATA
>JBEHWO010000458.1:0-5285 GCA_040217695.1 Vulcanimicrobiota bacterium
TAAAAAGAGGAAAAGGGTACTATAAAACCTGTATCTTTTTGATCTATCCTTTCCGCTGTTTCCTGGAAAACCTTTAACATAGAGATTTTTCCTTCAAAATCTCCTGTTTTCAGTATCTTTTCCAGAAGCTTTGATATGAGATTGAATTGTACCGGAAGAAAAGGATATACCCCTGTAAATTCGTCTTCAGAACCGAACATGCCGGAAGACGACAGGTAATCTTTTTTTTTATTATAATAGAGAGATAAATAATCCTTTGCAAGAAGTGATTTTTCCAGGATACGTTTTTTTATGATTGCCCCTGTATTATCTATGGATATTTTTAGCTGGCATGAGAAATTTTTTTTAATCTTTGAGAGAGCCATGTCTTTTGCCATACTGTCGAGTGGTTCTCTTGACGTCACTGCAACCCATGCTTTCCCTCTGAGCATTTTCCCGAGATGTTCTATAATTGACTGAAGGTCGGAGAGGAGTGTTTTTTTATTACCTTTATATTTGTCTATATTGTCTACAAGGAATATAATTCTATGTTCTCCTATGAAATTACAATAATCCGTAATGATTTTTACAAGTTTTTCCACACTGTAATCATCTGTTTTACCGAACAGTTTTACCGCTTCTTTTTTTGATAACCCGAATGACTGTTTCAGAGCCATAATTACATTATCCCTGTCGGAATAAGAATTTTTCCTGTTTTCTGTCCAGTTATGGCCTGTGATTTCTTTATATGCTTCCCTGAAGGAGGAATACTGTCCTCTCATATCAAGTTCTCTTTCAAATTCTGCAATATAAGGTATATCTCCGCAGTAGCCCAGAGCGTCATAAAATACTTTCATGAAGACCTTTACCAGGCTTTCCTTTCTGAATTCGTTCAGAGATTGAGAATTTATATTAAATAATATTACATCTGCAGTGCCACGGGAATTTATTATCTTTATATCCGAAAGAAGCATGGGGTCTTTAAATTTATCATAGAAAAACGTAAGGGGGCTTTTATTATTTATTTTTTTACCTGCCAGAAAAGAGGAGATGACCTTTAGAAAATGAGATTTCCCGGAACCTGACAGTCCTGATATCCATACACCTGTTTTATCTGTCTTATAATAAAGGGATTTTATATAGTTAGAAAAGAAATCATGGAAAATTTTTTCCATGTCTTCTGTTACCACATATTCGTCAAGTTCATCGCATACAGTTTTACTATCACTGTCTTCTACATTTATGACACAGTTAATGTTTCTATAGATATTTTTCTGAAAAAGTTCTTTTATTTTCACAGGTGTGCTCTCCTTTTTTTATTAAATATCAGTCATTTATTATTCTATATGAAAAAAAATATTCCTATAAAGAAAATTACAGTAACCGGTATTTTTATGGGTTCATAGATTTTTTGTTACTAGATGTTATTGTTTGTTACGGATTTCTTTTGTTTTATCCGATGATTAAAGCTAAAAATTATCGTTCGGTTCAAAAGCGAGAAAATTTAATCGTATTAATAAAAAATATTCAGATCTTCAGAGATAATTTACTTATAAATATTAGTTTTTTTAAGGAATATTGATAAAAACATAGTAAGCAGGAATTTTTGTTTTCCATATAGAATAATATAAAAAAGTATTATATGAAATATAAATAGAACAGGTGAAGATGTTCATTAAAAGAACCTTTTTACCTGTTTTATTTTTATAGTAAGGAGAATGATATGAACAGAGAAATTGATGCATACCTTTATGCAGATAATCAGTCAGAAGAAGAACCCTTTGTTCTCTATAACGAAAAAACTATTAAACTCTTCAATTTCTTATATTATATAACAAATATCGAACAGGAAAACTGCAAATAGAATTTTTTTATGGAAAAAATTTGTAAAAGATGTAACAGGCCTGTAAGTAAAGGTTCCGAATATTACGATATATATGAACAAATGCACTGGATATGTTTCCATCTTGAGTATGAACATGGTGAATATGATCCCGATGAGCCATGCAGTGATCCGAGTTGCCCCTGGAAACATAAAATGAATTTTGACCGGGAAAAAATCAGAAAGAATATAGAAATATCTCTTCAATCTTCCGGTAATTATAAGAATAATACCTGTAAAGACATTGCTTTCCATATGACTGACTGGCTTAATGATCTGGAGGAACTATGCCGGTTCTATCAGAACCCGGAAGAATATAAATCTCCAGAAGAAATCCTTATGAAATTTCTTATTCATGTACCCGGCCATCTGGCAGAGGCAGCAAAGGTGTTAAATGATTGATAATCTTAAAGAAGATTCCGCCAAATTTCCCCTGAAAATCTTTTATTGAAATTGATATCTTTACTAAGGGACTGTAAGAAAATAACCCTGGCAAATTGTTAGAACGGTTATCATCCTCGCGTCACGCGTTACGCGTTACGCGTCACGATATAGACGTAAATATGATTGGGTTATTTCTTGACAACCCCTAACAGTGGTTTTGCAAAATACGATAGGAAAAGCTGATTAATGGAAAAACATTGACTGATGCATTAAAAGGTATCAGAGAATTCCCGGGACATATAATTATTCCTTCGTGTATGGGAGGCTGTAATAAAGATTCTATTATTATGACTGAGCAGATACGGTTAATCAGAAGAACACGCATTATAGAAATCACAGGAACTCTGCCTGATTATAAAATCAGGGAAATAGATGAAGCACTGAAATTTGTCCTGTCATTATTGTGAAATATTCGGAAAGGATTGATATTATGTCAGTTCAAAATCTTAGCAGATTCGATTACCAGTATGATAGCCTTTAATTATATCCTGTCTGACGTCAGGGTTTTTCTGCTATTTTTAAACTGAAGCTCTACAATCTGCTCTTTATCAGGTAATTCAGTAACTTCCCTGTTATTTTTCAGGCACTTATAAAGGTTTCTATTTTTATTATAAAAACTCTATTTATTTTTATGATAATATTTATTATAATTAGCTAACGATGGCGAATAGTTAGTAAAACAGTATATTACTCATTGTTCGATGATAATAGTATTTTATAGAATTCTGTTATTCTACCGCTTTTATAAAGAGAGACTATGTAATGATTAAAACTATTAGTTCCAGAGAAAAAGAAGTATATGACGATTTTTTTAAGAAAAAGGTTTCTCCGATTTCAAAGATTTTTAGCAACAGGGAAGAAGCGTATGTCAGATTTGTAGTGGATAAAATAAAAGCACTCCAGAGTAATCAAAAGATTTATTCGAGTTTTTTAGGACAAGTTTTTCATGTTAAAGAAAAAAAAATAATTACAATAAGAGTTCTAACTACTATAGAACAGGTATTCGGTATATATTTCTCTGTGTTTTTTGAATACTCTTACCAGGAAGAGGAACTGATAAAATTTCTCTTCAGAAGTGAAGAGACTGTAGAATGGATAACAGGAGCCAGAGAGCTCGGGAAAAGAGCTTTGCACGACAGTGGATATAAAGAAATTTTTTCAACATATTTAAAAGATAAATCATATACAAATGTCCATACCTTGAGACATGCGTTGACTGCTCTTTTAAGTTATCTTACAGAGTCCGTAAAAACCGGAAAAAAAGAAGAAGAATTCAGCATTATTTATGAAGAATCCGATATTCTTTATAAAGAAAAGATGATTTTGCCGTCTGAGTATTTCCTCCATATATTTAAAAATTTTGAGATTCTTGGTATTAATGAAGTTATTCAGCAAAGAATTGAATTGAAGGAATTGCTGGATAAAAATTTAAACAGAATAATTAAAATAGCCGGTGATAATGATTATCTGAATACGTACTATGAAAAAATAAGAGATTCGATAAATACAAAAAAAGAAGAGCTTTCCGGACAAACACAGGAAAATAAAGGTCTGGAGAAATCAATTAAATTACTTGAAGAACAGTCTGGGGTATTGTCGGGGTTTTTTAAGAAAACAGAGGGGGAACCATGCACTACTGAAGAAATAGCTTTACTGGGAGATATATTTAAAGAAAAAGTAAAAGAAATAGATACTTTTTTAAAAAAATTTGACCGGTGGGCCATTGGTTCAATCTATTTTGCTTTCCCGGAGTTTTTTAATATACTTAAAGATGAAGATAACCCGACTGTTAAGAAATTTTCTGACTTAAATACAGAACTTCTTTTATCAGGAATGATTTTTTACGGTATTGACAGAAGCCCCGAATATTTTACAAACGGACTTTATATTCTGGATATATTAAAAGATGATTATAAAACACTTTATTCCTGTTTTGAGAAAATATACCCCTGTTATTTAAAGATTATAAAAGATAAATATGAAGAACATTTCGTGGAAATTCTTTCTGAAATTTCATCAATAACAGGGAAAAAATCAATAGATATATTACTTGATAATTCTCTTATATTACCTGAAAAGATTACTTCAAAAGATCCAAAACATATCCTTCTCCAGTCATATGATAAATTATATTTTTCTATAGAAAATGCCGGTATTTTTGGTTCCAGAGTCGAAGGTCTGGAAGACTATAAGATACTGTTTTCTTTATCTATTAAAGAAGGTGTAGATTATAATACCGCTGAAAAATGTATATGTTCACTCTTAACGGAAGCAATTAAAAGAGATAAAGAACTTGTGCCATTTCTTGTGAGAGAGCTTAAAATGTTTTTTTATAATAACCTTGCGAAGATGTTTTACCTGAATAAACAAGAGGTTAACCCGGAACATGTAGATAAAGAGCTTACGAAACAATTGCTTATAGGATATATTATTGCAAAGGAATGGTCTGTTCCGGAAAGAACAGTTAAAGAGCTTGGAAGCATATTTGCAAGGATTATTCAGACGGCTTTTTTACTTGACAGTTTCTCTGATGAAATAAGCTGTAAAGAAAAAATTTCTTGTTTTTTTAATAAATTTTACACTCTTTTTTATATTATACCTGAGAAAAAATTATTTACTGAGATGAAATATTACATGTCTGTAAAAGAAATAGCAGAATTTTTTAAAGATATTGACTACCTTATCAATACTGATATAGATGAAAAGGAAAAATTTAATAATTATTTCAATATGCTTAAAACATATAATATAAATTTTAAAACAGTTTTTAATCATATTATATGTCGGTCAGAACTGGATGAAGGAAACAGAAAATTTCTTTGTCAGCTTATTTCAAATAAAGAATATTTCAGTAAAATTGAAGCAAAAGGTATAGAAATAATTAGAGAAGTGAGAGGGGAAGAACTTTTAAAGAACTATGTTGATTGCAAAGTAAATGATGAAATTAAAGCACTTGAACATATTATGAAAAACAGAGTGT
>JBEHWO010000459.1:0-5277 GCA_040217695.1 Vulcanimicrobiota bacterium
TAAAGGTCAATTTGAATATTTCAAATTTCGGTAAGTACTTCATTAACCGCTTATATGGTTGAGCTATCAAATCTTCTATATGTATTGGTGCTGTCAGATTATCTTTATCTGTATATATCAGGACTGGAAACACAGGAGGCAACAGGTCATCACCTTTTATCTCCTTATGTGTGATTAATTCCTGATATAGCAGGAGAATATACGTTAATATCCTCAAAGTTATAAATCTGTCCGGAGAAGATTGGAACTCAAAAAAGATTAAGAGATAAGCACAGTCTCCATTCTTCAATGTTATCTCCAGAACTACATCATTTTCTCTTTCCTGAAATAGTTCTGTAATATAGCTTTTATTAGGAGCGTGAATACTGCTCAGGTCGGTATCTTCAACAAATTCCTGGTCATCAGCAAATCCTACAAGGAAATCTCTAACTATCTCAGGTCTTGTAAAAAGTTCTTTCAGGGTTTTATCATGAATATTATGGTCTATTGGTTGTTTCTTATTATTTTTATTATCCATATATTATATTATACCATATTCTGCAAGGGGTATGAAGGTGTTCAGGAAGAATTTCCTGGTAAAATGGGGTAGGAAGAGCAATCGTGTCACCATGGGCAAAGTAAACAAAGTTTTAATATTAATAGACGGAATAACCCCGATGCCCTCAAAACCCATATCACCTCCCCCATTACCGTGCATGTCTGTCCACAAATCAAATCCTGCAGCTTTTTGATATCTCAGGGTGGTACACTTTTGAGCAGTAGGTATGGGTGCAGTTTATGAGGCCATTGATTACAGATTTGATAAAAAATCCTGTGCAGAAAAAGAAATGCCGGGCCAGTCATCTGCTCCTGAATAATAAGATTGCTAGAGAGAACATTTATTTTCTTAATAGTAAATTAAAACCTGTCCTAATTTTTTATCAGGGGCATATCCCATAGAATTTAAAAACATACAGTACTCCTGATTGGTAACTTCATATTTTCCCATATAAAAACTTCTTCCTTCTCCTGTTTTATTACCTGCCATCTCAAATGTGAAACCCTCAATTAAAACCATTTCCGGTTTTATGTAATCTCCCGTCAATTCTTCAGTCACTGATGGTAACAGAGTAACAATGGAGCATAAAAGCACCAGAACTGTGATTATTAATACTTTACATCTCATACACAATACCTCCTTACGAAATTTTATAGATGACAATCCATCTGCATGTTCTATGACAATGGCAGTGAAAGGACTATTAAAATTGAACAATTTAGCTATATGAATTTAGTGGCAAAAACAGTAATTTTGATCATTCAAAATGTAAAATTTTACAGATTTCTATAAACTACTTTCCTGAGTTTTATCCTGTCTATCCTTATACTTCCATCTTCGTTATAACTCCATAAAATTCTATACTTTCCCGACTTAACTTTGTACCCTTTACCGCCTTTTAATTTATCAGATCGTATAATTCCCCTGGACAGTTTTTCTATAGCTTCATATATTCGTTCTCTGGTTTTTTTATCTAATTTCGATATATCATCAAATGCAGGTTCTGTTATATTTACTACTGGCATGGTAATTCTTCCTTCACCTGTTCAAAAGTTTTATATTTTCCTTCTTTATATGCTTTTTCTCCTGCTTTCAGATCTTTTAAATCTTCTTCATCCAGCTCTTCAAACTCCAGGTAATCTTTCTTCTGACAGTAATCTTTTAATACCCTTAAAATCATATCCTGCATTGTGGTTTTTTCCCTTGCAGATTGCTCTTTAAGCAAATATTTAAAGTCTTTCGATACCTTAAGATTTAAATAAACCTCGTTTTTATCTTTTGTTTTTGGCATAATTATCACCTCCTGATAAGTATTATACCTTATACCTATTTTATATTCAATTCCTATTTTTATGTAAATACCTTTTTCTTAATATATTTAAATTAAACAGACCGGCAATCTTGATGTTACCAATCTGTTTTTATATCTTTCTATTCTGAATTAAGGAAACATTTAATGATATTACGGTTAAAATTTAATATAAATTTTTAGAAGATATATTGTCAAAGACTAAAAGAGAAAGAATCATTAAGAGTGCCATAATAATTAGTATGTACAGGGTCATACCAGGTTCCTTTCACGGAGTTTGACCCACTATCATATTGAAGATCGTAGACAATATTGAGATATGCCCCTCCCTGCTTAATATACTCGGTCTCTTTAAAATATATTTTTTTCCCTGAAATAGTTCCTTCAATTTTATGAATAGCATTAAGCGATGTCCACTCAATTTCTCCCTGAAATGTACCAGATGATTTATTTAAATAAGTAAATTTAATTTTAAATGGCCATTGCCCTCCGGTGTCACCAAGACATTTTCCAGTAAATGTTTTACCGGAGAAGAGAACTTCCATCCATTTTCCGGAATCTCCAGTCGTATTTGCTGAAGACGTTGTATTTACTTTATTGGAAGACACCTCCGGCCAGGGTACATCTTTCCCGTCGCGGGGACAGGTTGTGACAAATACTTTATAATACTGTTTAAACTGATCCTGAAACATTCCTGCATTGTTTCTGTGCTGAGGAGGATTTATCCATAAGGTTCCTTTGTAAGATTTACCTGCCTCTAATGGATAGGCGCTTTGCTTTACCAGAAGAGAGCCGGCTTTTGCATCTTCCAGTTTGACTGATACCCCATTTTCGAAAAACCTCGAGGGGGATACGCCGATTCCATGTGGGAATGGAGGTGTTGTATCACCGCCAGGGCCCCAGCAAAATGGCCAGAGACGAATGTAATGGGGTTTGCCCCAGTGGCCGTAAAAAGGGTACTGAGTACATTCTACGATTAACCAGCAGTTGTTTTTTGGTTTTATGGAAATGTCCACAGTTCTGGGGGAGCTTTCCACTCCTGCCGGCCAGTTCCCCTCGACTTCTATAGGAGCTGCCAGGACTGTGACGGAAAATAAAGATACACACAGTAACAAAAAAAGAAACATACTTATTATTTTATACATAGCTTTACCTCCGGTATTTTAATAATTTTCTTATTATTCAAAAATTACTGAACTGTTAAAGATTTATAAATTTTCCACCTCCCCCGGTAAATGTATTGTCTCCAGCTATCTCTTATTTCTCCTGTTTCCAGATTATCTTTCCTGTCTTATCGACATAACATAAATAAGGGCCGATAAAACCTGCCAGGAGGACCCCGTCAAATGAAATAAAGCTATTTCTTTTAAATTCTGTTTTTATAACAATTTTCCCTGTTTTATCAATAAATACCCATCTGTCTTCTGGTAATAGAACAGCAGCAAGTCCTTCGGAAAAATACCATGTATCATCAAATTGAGGTTCTATGACAATTTTCCCTGTTTTATCAATAAAGCCGTATTTCCCGCCAATTTTTACTTCAGCAAGTCCTTCGGAAATAAACCCTATATGATCAAATTCAGGTTTTATAATAATTTTCCCTGTTTTATCAATAAAGCCATATTTTTTACCGGTTTTTATAAGATTAAGTCCTTCTTTTATAAAACCACCGTAATAGATGTAATAATCTACTATATTATCAAACTGTGGTTCTAAAACTATTTTTCCTGTTTTATCAATAAAGCCGTATTTCTCTCCGATTTTTACAGCAGCAAGTCCTTCGTAAAAATTTTCTATTTCATCGAATTGAGGTTCTATGACAATTTTCCCTGTGTTATCAATAAAGCCATATTTCTCTCCGATTTTTATACGTGCAAGTCCTTCGGAAAAATATTCTATATAATCAAATTGAGGTTCTATAACGATTTTTCCGGTTTTATCAATAACGCCGTATTTATCTCCGATTTTTACAGCAGCAAGTCCTTCGGAAAAAGATCCTATTACATCAAATTGAGGTTCTATAATTATTTTTTCGGTTTTATCAATAACGCCATATTTCTCTCCGATTTTTACATCAGCAAGTCCTTCGGAAAAATATCCTGCATAATCAAATTGAGGTTCTATAATAATTTTTCCTGTTTCATCAATAAAGCCATATTTCTCTCCACTTTTTATACGTGCAAGTCCTTCGGAAAAAGATTCTATTTCATCAAATTTAGGTTCTGTAACGATTTTTCCTGTTTTATCAATAAAGCCATATTTCTCTCCGATTTGTACAGCAGTAAGTCCTTCGGAAAAAGACCATGTATCATCAAATTGAGGTTTTACAACTATTTTTCCTGTTTTATCAATAAAGCCATATTTCTCTTCACTTTTTATACTGGCTAGTCCTTCGGAAAATGTTCCAACATAATCAAATTGAGGTTCTATAACAATTTTTCCTGTTTTATCAATAAAGCCGTATTTTCCTCCACTTTTTATCCAGGCTAGTCCTTCGGAAAAATCTCCTGTTTCATCAAATTGATATTCTATAGTAATTTTTCCTGTTTTATCTATAAATCCATATTTAATATCTGTTATATAACACCTATGGTCAGGTGTTAATTTTCCCGCGATATCTGTGTTGTTGCACTTTATTTTAAAAGACGCAATCCCTTCGGAAAAATCTCCTGCTTCAGAAAACTGATGTTTTATAACCAGTTTTCCTTCTCTATCAATATAACCATATAATCCCCCTTCTACTATGATGTAGGTTTCTATATCTTCCGAGCAGGCCGGGAGAAAAGAAAATAAAAAGATGAACAGTGAAACGAACAAAAATGCTATAAATTTCATGAAAATCCCTCCTTAATATTGTTACCAGCAGCTATGACTGATGTCAGTTACAAATAGAAATTATAATATCTTTCTATTACTCCTTTCTTCCCATGATAAAATGATAATTCCATAATAATTCGAATAATATTATATAAATTCCTCCCGGAGGATTATTATGTAAGGAATAGAATTTAATTAATAGTTTCTTCCCTTGCGTTACGCATTACAATTTAATATATTTGAGACAGTTCTTTAATTATTCTGAGATCCTACTTATGGAGGTATTATTTTATGAGATTTAAAATATTCTTTCTATTACCGGTGTTTTTTCTCTGTGTAACCTTTCTGCCTGTTCTGGCTCAATCTGCAAAGGAATGGAACCAGAAGGGAATGGAACTTTATAAAGAGGGCAAATATGAAGAAGCTATAAAATATTATGACATGGCTTTAAAGATAAGTCCCGAATTTGAACAGGTGAAAAAACATAAAGAAGAAGCTCTGAAATCTTTAAATAAATAAAAGATGAAAATATTTATTTTCACCTTTTATAAAAACTTGCGTAACTGCCAGGTCTTCCGATACCTGTTATTTCTCCTGTTTCCAGATTATCTTT
>JBEHWO010000460.1:0-5263 GCA_040217695.1 Vulcanimicrobiota bacterium
GTTTCTGTGTGAAATTCAGGAAGATTTGCCCTGTTTATGTTTTGATCCTGATAAAATGAAACAGGTGTGTATAAATCTTATAGATAATGCTGTTAAATACACCCCGTCCGGCGGCAGGGTTACATTACAGGCTTTCAGTGAGGCAGAAAACCTTGTTGTAAAGATATGTGATACAGGCAAGGGTATTGCAGAAGAAGAAATTCCTCATCTGTTTGAAAGGTTTTTCAGATCTGAGAGCATTACTGAAAAAATAAGAGGCACAGGTCTTGGATTGCCTATAGTTAAAGAGATCATAGAAGCTCACAGCGGAAACATAGAAATAAAAAATATAAGACCTTCAGGTCTGGAAGCAATCTTCCGTTTACCTTTATACCATGTTTAAAACTTTTCTTGCACAACACTTCCCATATATTCTTTAAAACTTTTCTTTCACAACACCTCCCACTGACGTGACAGTTATATTCTTTATTAGATTCAGATTCCCCGATTTCAGAGCTATAGTTGTTGTCATGCCTGAGACTGGAACTCCTGTCTGATAAAATTCTATCATTGTACCTGTGGTGGCTAAAAGTACGGAATTTGGTAATTTTACTGTCTTAATCTGTGCTACAGGTACTGCTGCATTATCATGATATACTTTAATACTGTATTCTTTACCTGTAGTAGTAGATTCCAGTCTGTATGTAGTCGGTTTGCCTGACGGATTTGGATATGGGTTTGTAATGGCAACCTGCTGGGCCCGTTTTATATCACCATCCAGTTCGGTTAAAGCAGATCTATAGTCTATGCTCCACTGATATCGTCTGTAAGAACCTACAGATATACCTGCAAGTAAAATAATAATTCCTATGGCTATCATCATTTCCAGAAGAGTGAAGCCCTTATGTCTTTTATAATTTATCAATCTCATATTCTCTTATCCTTTCGTCCTGTAAAAAAACATAAATCCTCCTACCAGAACCAGTATTCCCAGTATAAATAATACAATTTTAAGAGTTTGAGAACTTTTTCCGGGTTGTTCTTTTGCGTCATCATCATCTATTTCCTGAAATATGGGAGTTGCCATTGATGTTGGTTTTGGTATGGAATAAAGAGGTGTGGGGTTATCACCTGTTACTGTAGCAGGCGGAGGAGGAAGTGTTGGCACTTTAGGATTGGGAGTGGGTAAATCAACGCCGGGAATTTTATCTACCGGTCTTGTGACAAAAGCCATAGAATTACTGCATGATAAAATAACAAGTACAAAACACATGATAACTATCGAAACCTTCACAGATTTTTCCTCCTTCATTACTTCTTTACACCAAGGCTGCCGCTATCGAAAAATGCAGTTATAGCGAATTTCAATTCTCCTGAAGGAACAGACTGGTAATTTTCATTGAAAAACTGCGGAGCCGTATAATATTTCAGGCTTTCATCATAGCCGATTGACATTTTGTGTGCATAACCTCTTCCGTCTCCGTCTCCTTCCACATCTGTCTGTTTTCCTACCATTTGTCCTCTGAAATTAAAGCTTCCCTTGAAGTTGGCACTGCCTGCACCATTTGTAAAATAATCAAAACTATCGCCTGCGTTAATCTTCCCTTCTCCTAAATAGTTAAAGAAATCAAACTGTACTGACTGGCGTATGGAATTTAACTGGGCTCTTACGTTGAGTTCTCTGAAAGAATCTGTTGGCCCGGGATTTGCTGTTTTGTGTAATTCATGGAGATACATATAATTTTCCGAGATAAGCCCTGCTGCGGACGTTGTACCGTCTCTGTATTTTATATCACCTGATATAAAAATATTCCCTTCCGACGTCGGGGTGCCTTCCAGATTATCCTTTTCCAGACTCCTGAAAAACTGGGCCTGATCTTCCGCAGTATCCTGTGCAGGATCACCGTAAGAATTCGGATCCGGCAAAAGTTCGTCTATAGTCTTATTTACATCGCTGTTGGTTGCAGTTCTGGAATCATCTGCCACTACCGTAACACCTGTACCAATTTCACCTTCAACCATTACATTACCGCCACCGACATAAATAACAGCATCCTGACCGAGTGTATAGGTTTTGGATGTGCCTATTCTGCAGTCTTCTGTCATTATATTATTTATATTACTGCTATCTTTGCCTCCGGCACCTTCATAACGATTGTATACATCAACCTTTACCGTTTTTACAGGTGGAGTAGAGTTGTCAACACTGAATGTGAGCTTACAGATATTTTTACTGTAATCGGCTTTCCCGTCATGATCCAGATCCTCTCTGTTAGCTGCAGTGCTTTCCTGATCCCTCCGTATGTCAGTGTTATCTATGGCAAGTCCTGTCAGTAATCCGCTCTGCATTGTAGCATAAGGATTTCCGGAAGTGGCTGACCCGGCGCTTGTAGAGCTTCTTATATTACCCATAAAGTCAGTGTTTGCACCGGGAACGCCCCTCTGCTGTGCACCGAGCACTGTAGAAGAGCCCTGGAAAGCTCCGTTAGGCCCTTTTATATCTTTTGACAGATAATAGTCACCTATCTGGCTATCCCTTACAACAAAGCTATTTCCATCAGGGCTGCCGCTGCTTGAAGCATTATACTGGTCCTGACTTGCAAGGCGAACAGGGCCGTTTATTTTTGCAATTTTATTGGGATCTGTAACGCTATCAATAGGAAGACAGTTTGCATCCCAGAAAATAATTCTTCCAATATTATTTGTAGCGTCAGTATCTCCCATAATGCCATCTGCTCTGACGCCTCCGTTAATTATAGTATTGGGGCAGAGTCCGACCATATTCTGCATGTCGGCTAAATTTGCAGCAGGTACATTAAATGGCAGATCTAAATCAGTGAAATTTCTATATATATATGCATATTCAGTGTGAGATATTTCTTTTAATACTGCCTGAACGGCTCTTGTGGCGTAAAAAACTGTAGCTGAATTATCCAGATCTACACTGGCAAAATTAGATCCATTTACGACATAGCCTATACTTTTAGCTACTATATCGGGATACCGGTTAGGATCCGGATAAATCAGTACTCTGCAGCCTACAAGTTTTCCGTCACTGGTTTCATCTCCCAGTAAAAATCTATTTGATGCTTTTGTATTACCGGTGGTAGAAAACATATTATAAACCAGATAGAATCCGCCTCCTCCCAGAGTATTCTGGGCAAAGTACGTATTATTTCCTGTATTAAGCTGGCTGAAGTTACCGTTTCTCGGTGGATTGGCACCGCCGGCTGCAGCATAAGTCCAGCAATTCGGTTCCGCTGTGGCTACAAGAGCGAGATACTGAAGACCTTCAGTTGCGGCCTGAAGAGCTAATTCAGAATCTATTCTGGAATCGGTAGTTTTACTCTCTGTAAAAACTATAGCAAGAAATCCTGTAGCAATGGCTGCCAGTATAATAACTGTAAATAATGCCAGTAACATGGCAGCACCTTTTTCACCATTACTCTTCTGTTTTTTCATTCCTGATTCTCCTCTCACTAAAAGTTATTAATGTATTGTTTAATAAAAGACTATTATTCTGTAGCAGATTTATTAATAATAAGTTGTTCTTATCTGGAAGGTTGAATCCAGAGTAAGTTCCTGTTTCTGGTAACCTGTATTACCATGCGGATACTGGATCAGATGTAAAGTTATTTTGAATGTTAAAGGGTCATAAATATTAGTTTGGTCGCCGTAAATACCACTGGCATTTTGAAAGTCAGTCTTTCTTTTTGTCCAGTATTCAGGTCTTCGTTCATGGCTTATAGAGAAAGATACACTGTCGGCTTTATAAGGCATTTGAATTATTGACTCTTTTTTCCATCCGAGTGTTGTACTTGTCAGATTTTTTATGCCGGTAATATTGGCTGGTTTATTTATAAGGGTCCAGTTTGTGTTAAAATAGGTACTTATGTTTTCTGACGGGAAAGTCATTGTGGCTCTTACAATAGCCGGAACACCGCTGGCCGAACCGTTCGGATCATAAGTTGGATCTACATAATAGCATACCATACGATAGCATGTATTTTTCGAATAGTTAAAGTTTGAAATAGCGGCTTCCATATTAGCTCCATTTGGATCAGGAGCAGTAAAATAAAAAATAGAAATATTATTTGGATCGCCATCTGAAGGGATATTGGGATCACGGGAATAGGCTTCATTTATAAATGGTATAAAAACGGGAGACGGTGGAATAGTGGGAGAAAACTGTGATGAAGTCGAACCGCTCTGCCAGGGAAGAAAAGCTGCATTTTTAGCTTCTGTAGAAATTCTTTCAATAGCGATTCTTGCGTTATGCTGCATCTGTACCCTTGTCGAATTCTGAACAGATACCTTGAGTCCATAAGAAAATATCAAAAATGCTGCAGTACAGAGCAGGGTAAAAACAAAAATTCCTATTAAAATCTCAATTAAAGTAAACCCCGGCTCTTTTCTCATACAATCACCTTCTTAAATAATTTTATTCTCCCAGACTGGTTATTCCGTCACTCTTGTAAGTAATTACCTGTATAATACTGTATCTTATCCGTCCTGCTGAAGATTCTTCTATATTGGCTGTAACTGTAATTTTATGTATACGACATTTGTTACTACCACCGTAAGGATAAAAGCACCGTACCAGTCCACTGCTGGAGTCAACTATAGGCCTTATTTGAATGGCCGGAACCTTTATGGGCGCCGTTGATGTAAAGGTAACAGGTGTATTCCGTCTTGTGTCATTCATATCACGATTTCGAAAAAATATAGGACTTCTTTCACTGAATACATCATTTTTTTTACCAACATTTTGCAGTAGGATATTGGGAGTCCATGCTTTTGCTCCTCCGGGGTTAGCACCGTTTGCAGCTATGGTAAACCCATCCCATCCGTCTGCAGCACCTGAAAAAGTGGTGTTTGCTATGTCAAGCAGGCTGTTATTGTCAGGATTATTACTGTAGTCATAATAAGGCAACTGCCTTATTTCTTCTGCAATACCGCTTACCAGTTCGAGTGCCTGAATTCTGATTTTTGTTTTCCTGTTCATTTGAAGACCTGCCGGAAAAATAGATGCAACGGCAAGAATCGCAAAAGACAGGACAAAAATTGCCCCCATAATTTCAACAAGGGACATACCCTTCCTGTTTCTTTTTATGATCATCATAATATTTAAAGAAACTCCTTTCGATAAACAATTACATAAAAGGAGAAAATTATTCTATGTATATAATAACATATAAATTAATTATGTGCAAGGAATATTCTGGAATTTAATGACTTTTTCGTAGGTTTATATGGAGAAAAAATTTCAACTTAAGTGAAAAAA
>JBEHWO010000461.1:0-5244 GCA_040217695.1 Vulcanimicrobiota bacterium
TACAGAGTAAATCCTTTTTGATTCCATGTTGACACATCTTTTCTGTCGGCCCTGAGCGATTTATCGAAACATTGAATTGCTTCGTTATATCTTTTGAGTTCTGTAAGACATACACCTTTTGAATTCAGGGCAACGGTATAAAAAGGAAATATGTCCAGTGCCCTGTCATAAAACTTTATTGCTTCTTCATATTTCCCCTGTTCCTCCATAATAAGTCCTCTGTTATACCATGCATATATATTGGCTGGATCGATCTCAAGGGCTCTGTCATAACATTTTATTGCTTCCTCATAGTTTCCCATGTTATGAAAAATAAGGCCTTTATTATTCCATGCATAGTGTTCCCCGGGATATATTTCTATGGCTTTATCATAATATTTCATTGCCTCTTCATATTGTCCCAGATTGTACAGTTCATTTCCCTCATGAACCAGTTTTTCCGCTTCTTCTGCAGGATCTGCAAGGGTTAAAGAGAAATTTAACATTATTATTATGACTGTGAATATAAATATTTTCAAATACATTTTAATAGCTCCTTTTTGTGGTTCCTGTTATCACTAAAACTATAATTTCTTTTTTTTATATAAATTATCCTTTAAAAATATTGATAAAAACTTGAGTTTCCCCTAAAGTTCCTCTATAATATTTATAGTTTGCTTAATTATTCTTCGGTTCGCATCACGCATTACGCATTACGCATTACGCGTCACGCGTCACGCGTCACGCGTCACGATTAAAAAAGGAGAGATAAAATCAATGATATATGATGAAGACAGGGAAGATTTTATGACAAAGGAAATACGTATACTTGCCGATACACCTCCGAGTAAAGAACTTTTACCGAAATATGAAAAAGCTCTGGAATATCTGTCAGACGTACCTGAAATACCTGAAAATACTGCCATACTGGATCAGGCGGCAATAAAGGCTCTGATAGAAGAAAAAGACAGAGCAAAGGCAAGAACTATGGAAGAAAAGATTGAATTACGGAGAAAAAAAGCAGTTAAAGAAAAAATTAAAGAGAATATGTCGAAAGCTTTAGAAAAATAAACAGGTGGAACAATATATATCTTTACGGGGAGCAAGACAGAATAATCTAAAAAATATAAATTTAGATCTCCCGAGAAATAAATTCATTGTCATAACAGGAGTAAGCGGGTCAGGTAAATCCAGCCTGGCTTTCGATACGATATTTGCAGAAGGTCAGAGGAGATTCATTTCATCCCTTTCTGTTTATGCCAGACAGTTTCTGGAAAAAATGGATAAGCCTGAAATAGATTCTATTTCAGGCATACCTCCTTCCATAGCAATAGAACAGACAGAACCTCCCAGGAATTCACGGTCCACTGTAGGTACGGCCACGGAAATAAATGATTATCTGCGCCTTCTGTTTGCAAGAACAGGTAAAACTTATTGCCCGTCCTGTAACAGAAAAATAGAAAAAGAAACAACAGATAAAATCCTTGAAGAACTGCTCTCTTTGCCGGAAGAAACAAAAGTTTTTATAACTTTTCCCTATAATATGGTCAATAATCATATGTCTCCGGAAGAACATATGAATTATTTACAATCCAGGGGTTATATAAGAATGATGACTGACAGAGGGCCTGTGAAAATTGCTGAAGTAACAGAATTCGGAGAAAGTGCCACAATACTGCTGGATAGAATCAAAATATCTCAAAAGAACAGAGGCAGAATTGCAGATTCGCTGGAAACCGCCTGGAGAGAAGGGAAAGGATATATTGAAATAGTTACGGAAGGCGGAGAAATCCTGAAATTCAGCGAATCACTCCACTGTCCATACTGTGACATAAATTTTTTAGAGCCGTCGCCGCTGTTATTCTCTTTTAACAGCCCTTTCGGAGCGTGTCCCGGGTGTCATGGTTTCGGAAACCTTCTGACCTTTGATACATCTCTCGTTATACCTGATGAAGGCAAAAGCCTCAGAGAAGGAGCAGTCATTCCATGGACTACAGAAAAAGGAAAGAGATTCTTCAGACGATATGAAGGAATACTGGAAAATTACGGAATACATAACGATATACCTTACAGAGATTTGAAGGCCTGGCAGAAGGATATTATATGGAACGGGAAAGGTAAATTCCCGGGAGTGGAAGGTTTTTTTGAGAAGGTGGAAGAAAAAAAATATAAACTCCACATAAGGGTTTTTTTAAGTAAATACAGAGGCGTAAAAATCTGTCCTGTATGTCAGGGCAAAAGACTCAGAAAAGAAGCATTGCATGTCAGAATAGACGGTAAAGATATTGGCTATATCTCCAGTCTGACCGTTTCGGAATCATTAAAGTTCTTTACTGCTCTTCAGCAAAAATTGAATGAACATGATTGTTCCGTGGCTTTTCTTATATTAAAAGAAATAAAAAAACGACTTTCTTTTCTTGTCAGTACCGGTCTTGATTATCTGACACTGGACAGACTTACAAAAACTCTTTCTGCCGGTGAATATCAGAGGATTACCCTTGCCACATGCCTTGGTTCAGGTCTTACCAATACCCTTTATGTGCTGGATGAACCCAGTGTTGGTCTTCATTCCAGGGATAATGACAGACTCATAGGAATATTTAAAAAATTGAGGGATCTGAAGAATACCGTAGTTGTAGTTGAACATGACCCTCAGATAATAAAGTCAGGTGATTATATAGTTGATATGGGCCCCGGGCCGGGTAAACTGGGCGGTAAAGTAGTATTTGCCGGCACAGGAGAGGAACTTCTCTCGAATATCACCGGTTCCATAACTGCAGAATATCTCAGAGTAAACAGAAATATACCTTTCCGGGAAAATGGCGATCTGTTCTCTTCATGTTTCACTGAAAACTATATAAAACTGACAGGTGCTGCAGAATATAATCTGAAAAACATAAATCTTACCATACCTCTGAACAGACTTGTCTGTGTTACAGGTGTTTCCGGGTCAGGTAAAAGTACTCTTATAGGGGATGTTCTGTTTCCTGCCATAAAACGGGCTAAAGGAGATTTTTCTATCCTCTGCGGAAGATATGACAATATTGAAGGTGCAGATAATATAGAAGATGTGCTTCTCGTAGATCAATCTCCCATAGGTAAAACTCCAAGATCAAACCCTGTGACCTATATAAAGGCCTTTGATTATATAAGAAATATCTTCTCAAAACTTCCCGGCTCAAAAATAAAAGAATTAACACCGGGGCATTTCTCTTTTAATGTATCGGGAGGAAGATGTGCAAAATGTGAGGGAAACGGTTATATAGAGGTTGAAATGCAGTTTATGGCAGATATGTTTGTACTGTGTGAAGAATGTAACGGCAAACGTTATCAAAAAAGAATTTTAGATATAAAATATAACGGTAAGAATATATCGGATATTCTTCATCTTACAGTAGATGAGGCAGCAGAGTTTTTTTTATCTCACACTTCTCTCCTTAAAAAGCTTAAAGTACTTCAGGAAACAGGCCTGGGATATCTGCAGTTAGGACAGGCGGCTAATACCCTTTCAGGAGGAGAAGCACAGAGACTGAAGCTTGCCTTTCATCTGCTTAAAGCCAGAGGAAAAGGTTCGCTGTATATTTTTGACGAACCTACGACAGGCCTGCATCTGGCAGATATTGAAAAACTCTTATTCTGTATGAGAAAACTTATAGAAGAGGGGAATTCTGTTATACTCGTTGAACATAATATGGAAGTCATAAAAAACGCAGATTATATAATAGACCTGGGGCCGGAAGGGGGAGACAGGGGAGGAGAAATTATTGCAGAAGGTACGCCGGAAGATATAATGAAATACGAAGGCTCTTATACAGGCAAATATCTTAAAGATTACCTGGTAACATAACAGATAAATTAGTATCCTCGCGTCACGCGTCACGATATAAACTCTAAATATGATGTAGTTATTTCCCGTAACAGAATATTCAGGAATGGAAATTTATTAATATTCTCTTTCCTCGCGTCACGCGTTACGCGTGACGCGTAACGATATCTATAATATACACAGGCTAAAGGCCTGTATTACAGCCGGCAGAAGTGTTTATTCCTTTGCTCCATTCGCCCGTAACAGATCTTTCATCTCAGAGGTTCCTGCTTTCTTTAAAGGTGTATTCCCGTTTTTATCTTTACTATTTACATCTGCACCTTTTGAGATAAGCAGTTCTGCCATTTTTATATTCCCTGCTGCCGAGGCGTTGTGTAAAGGTGTAAATCCGTCGTTATTTTTGCTGTTTACATCTGCCCCTTTGTTAATAAGCATGTTTGCAATTTCTATTTCTTTTTTTCTTAAATCCTTCTTTCTCGAATAGTTCTTTGCTGCCAGATGTAAAGGAGTGTCACCATTATTATTCTTTATATTTACATCGGCACCATTTTTTATAAGTTCTCTGGCAAGGATTTCGTTTTCGATGGCTGTAGCAATATGCAGAGGTGTTGAACCACGGTCATCTGTCCCGTTTATATCACATTCTTTCATATCTGGATCAAGTTTATTAATTTCTAAAAAACATTTTATGACTTCTTTATTTTTCTCATCGTTTTTTCCCCGTGACAGAGTAATAAGAGTGAACCCTTTTTTAAACAGTGCAGGTACATACTGCTGATTTATATTTAAAGACTGCTGAAAATTTTTAAGAGCTTCTTCGAAATGTCCTTCTTTATATAACGTACAGCCTTTATCATAGAATTCCTTATATGTTTCTGAAACAGGTGCAGGGGTTTTCTGCCCAGTAACGGATTTTTCCGTTTCCTCTATTTTTGCCTGAATATCTGGGAAATCAGGTTTAACTGCAAAGACTTTATTATAACATTCAAGAGCTTTATCATATTTTCCCTGTTTTGCCAGAGCATCCCCTTTTTTTACAAGTGCCGTCTCATTCACAGGGTCGAGTGTAAGAGCTTTATCATAATAACTGACAGCGTCATCATATTTTCCCTGATTATATGAAGCCATACCTTTATCTATAAAGCCTTTTATCGATTTCTGGCTGTCCAGAGCGGCCTGAGACTGTTCTTTTTTGTTTTTAGCTCCAGAATGGCCGGGATCCTGTGATAAAACCTTATCGAAACATACAATGGCACCGTTGTAATTCTTCATCATAAAAAGGGCAGAACCTTTATTGTACCAGGCTGTTGTATAACCGGGATTGATTGATAGAGCCTTTTCAAAACATTTAATAGATTCTTCGTATTTCTTTAACTTGTAACAGGCAAGTCCTTTATTATTCCATACCTGATAGACATCATCATTTATGTTCAGAGCCT
>JBEHWO010000462.1:0-5244 GCA_040217695.1 Vulcanimicrobiota bacterium
CATTCTTTCATATCGTCAACAAGGGAAATAGTTTCCGGTAATAAATCATATTCTCGTTTATCAGTATATTCAGAAATATTAAGGGTAATTTTTTGTAAATAAGTCACTGCTTCTGTCAGCTTTTTTGGTAAAGGCTCTACCTGCTTGTATATATATAACTGACCTTCCAGTGATTCATTTATAAACTCGAGATTATTCAGTCCTGTTTCCATTAATCTCAGAGCCCTCTCAAGGTCTTTTTTCCCCTGACCTGTTTCTATGTCAGAAAGACCTGCTATAGATTTCAGAGATTCTCCTGTAAGAAAAATCCCTTCATTGATGCAATCCTGGGCAGTCTGAAAACGGGATGTAAATTTCTCTACAATCTCTCCCGATCTCTCCTGCGGAGATTCTTCTCCTATACTGGCAAGTTTTTCTACCATATCTTCTACATTTGAGAATTTATCTTCCATATCTTTATGAGTTTCATCTATTAAATCCCTGGCAACATTAATAAAATCTTTAAATCTTTCTTCTATCTTTTCCTGGGTAGTTCCATGAGTAACAAGATTATCTGCCATTTCTTTTAGCATTTTCACCGGAAATCTATATTTACTTTTTATATCTTCCTGTATCTGTTCTCCGCACCTGGAACAGAAGAATTTACCGTCTCTGTTTTCATGATTGCATTTTTTACAAATAATAGGCACTTTTTTTAAGAAACCTCCTTTTATTTATCATTCCGGCCATTTACCGGTTCAAGTCTCATCCATACGAGATCTCTTTTTGTATCCTCTGCATAAAACGGATAATCACATACTATTTCATAACCGAGCTTTACCAGAACATTATTATGTTCTTTCAGAAACGTGCAGGTCTCAGGAGTCGCAAGTGTTTCTATGGCAAAATTACCGAGTTTCTTCCTGGCAAGTTCCTGTACAAAAGCTTTTATTAATAAAAAAAGATTATCTCTGTATTCCGGCGCTATAGCCAGATCATCTACTTCTATTACCGGTTCGTCACTGTTTTCCTGGTATGATGAGCCAAGATGGGCTGCCATATAACCGGCCAGAGCCGATTTATCGGTTAATCCCCAGGAAAAATTACAGTTGCTCTTTTCCATCTGCTGAAAATTTCTGGTCCAGACAGAAGCGGAAAAACGAAGCTCAGGAGGATGCACTCTGTTTTCTAACTGCATTATCTGGTTTATATGCTGCCTGGTAAGTTTTACAGTCTGCAAATCTATCACTCTCTTCCCAAATAAATCATTGTATTTATTTATGATAAATTATAGTTACGTTCATAACTTATCAGAAATTAAGTGTTTCGTGACGCGTGACGCGTGACGCGTGACGCGTCACGGGAGGATTATCTGTAATTTGTTATGAACTACACTATATTTAGATAAACCGCCTATACTTAATTTTTATATAAAGCTTTATTTTATGCCATTAAAAATGACAATTCCTATACCTTAACCTTTAAAATTTTTAAATTTATAAGGGGTATTATAATATACCGACAACATTCAAAAAAGTAAATAGAGAAGTATTGGAAAAAAATTAAGAATGTAAGATAGTTTGTTTAAACTTACCATGTAATAAGGCTTTACCGGGTAATAAAATCATTTCTCCTGCCACGCGTTACGCGTAGCGAGAGTTTATATGTATTATTTATGTTCACGTCACTAATATTTTTGCCAATAAAAGTTACAGGTGATATAATAGAATAATATTTTCAGGAAAGGCGGATAATATGTTTAAGAAAGTTAAAGAATATATAAGAGACATCAATAATATTATAAATGACGGCAGAGGAAACAATAAATACTGTGAAGAAATGAATAATTACAACAGATATACTGAACATATCAGAGAAAATTATGTGAAGAAATTAAAATTTATAGAAGAGGAAATGCCTGTACTGAAAGAAAAATACATGGAATCTCTCTTCGGAAGGGCATCTGAAGGTACAGGTTATAAAGGAGAAAGACCGTCTGAAATAAAAAAAAGGATTGAAGATTACGAAAAACTATCAGGGCCTGAATGTGCAAAGGTTCTGCTTGGAAGCCTTGAAGCTACAAAAGAATTTATGAAATATCTCTTTTATCAGGAAGAGCTGACCTTTGATTTTACCAGTTTTGAAGGGAGGCCATCACTTAAAGCCGAATGGGGACAGGCTTACTGCAATGAAGCTTCCTGTATTAAAAGGGTTAAACTCTTATTGCGTGATTTTACGGATGATAAGAGTAAAATTTTATTTCTCGGAGATGATGACCTTACCTGTCTGGTCTTAAAGTCTATGAGTAATTTTGAAGTACATGTGATTGATATAGATGAGGAACTGCTGAACTTTATAAAGAAAAAAAACGCCGCTATTCATACAAAAACGATAGACCTTAACAAAAAAATTCCTGAAGATATGGCAGGTTACTTTGATGCAGTATGTCTGCATCCCTATTTAAACCTGGACGGAATAAAAATGTTCCTGAAAGGTGCCGTAGATTGTCTTAAAAAACATAAAAACAGCCGGATATATATGACATCATGGCCTGTTGCTCTCTCAGATGCAGAATATGTAACATTACAGAAAACAATTATTGATTCAGAATTAATATTCCGCGAGATTATAACAAATTTCGACTGTTACGATCTTTCCGATTGGTACAGTGATATGGATAATCCTTTAAATATTTCGGCTATAGGTGAGATTATGGGTGAACCTCTTGTGAAGAAACTGGCCGATCTACCGGCCATAACGCCTGCAATGTACATTCTCTCACAGGCTCTTTGAGATGAATTGTGCCGAAGCCATAATATTTCCCGGTTCTTCTACGGAACCGGATTTTCATGGGCGATGTGAGTCTTACCGATCTGAGCATGATTATAGATTTTTCGGAAGAGTCTCACCACTGGAAGGTATTTGATGACTTTTCGGATAGGCTCTAAATAGAAAGAGGTATATGTTTGGAAAAAGAATTTTATACGGAAGAAATTCCTTTTACAGAGTCGATATATATAAATACACTGATAAAACTGGCCTGTGATGTAATAGAAAATAAAAAAAATATAAGAGAATTAAAAGAATTATGTAACATTCTGGAATGTCTCTGCAAAAAATTAATAGTCCTCCATGAAAATCTATTTCATATCCCCCCGGAAGAACCGGTAAAAGAATTTTTAGAGCAATTCTATAAAATAATTCAGGAAATAAATAAATACAGTGAACACAAAAATAATGTAATCTTAAGAGAAGATATAAAGAATATAATAGCTGTTACGAAAACATTATTCGAATCGTTAAACAAATTAAAAGAAAAACCACTGCCGGTATATTCAAAATCGCCTCTTCTGAATGAACTTATAATTGCGGCAGAAGAAATAATAAATGAAATTCCAGGAGAAAAATTAACTTCAGCCATGGAAGCTCCTGAAAAAGAAGGAGTAAAAAAATTTTCAAGTAAAAACATTTCTTCCGAAAAAAGACTGGAAGAAAAGATAAATTTTCTCATTGAGTTCACAGAGGCAACAGAAAGACAGATCTGTTCACTGGATTGTGATACTGTAACACTTGTAAAGGAATATCCGGTGATCAGAGAAAATCTGTCTATCTTCAAAGAGGGCCTTGAAGAAACAGGCCTCTATTTTCAGGACAGACAAAAAGAACATATAGAAAAAGGTATACACATGGCAGCAGGGGCCGCTGAAAACCTTTTTTGCTCTCTCGGTCTGTTATATGAAGCCTCCGATATTATAACAAAAATAATATGTCTGAAATGCGGTCATAAAAACAGCTCTCATGGCTCTTACTGTGCCATGTGCCGCACATTATTGCCGGGCGCAGTGCCGTCAGATGAAAAGTATGAAATAAAAAATTTCGAGTATATAATCACCGATAATTTCAATAATCTTCTTGAAGGTGCAAGAAAGATAGAATACGGAGAGATAAGTGACAGTGAATTTATCGACATACTGGATTCTATGGAAGAAAAACTGGCTCACAGCAGGTTTAATTTTAATTTAATTCAAAATAAAAACGGAATAATCGATGAGATATTCTTATATGTCGAAGAATATCTAAAAAATATAGAAAATGGTATAAAACAAATGAGACTTTACAAAGAAAAACCTGAATATCTTGATAAAGGGCTGGGGGCAGTATTTGAAGCTTCTAAAATTCTTAATGAGATACAATTACTTGCCATAGAAGCAGAAAGAGAAATAACAGCAAGAAAGGGAAAGATTTATCACGTTTAAAGGAGGAAATAATTTCTGTAATTAGAATTTATATTTAGAATCGTAACGGAAGGTTGAACAATATGTACTGTCCAGAATGTTACAGTGAAATGCCGGATGATAATCTTATATGTGAGCACTGCGGATGTCCTTCGGAAAACAAAGGAATAAAAGAAAAAAAAGTCCTGAAGGAAAGATATGAAATAATTTCATCTCTTGCTACGGGAGGAATGGGTGAAATATATATGGCCTATGATTTGCGATTAAAAAGGCCATGTGTTGTTAAAGGGCATTATAAAAAAGGTCTTGAAAAATTACCCCATAATATAAGAGAACAGATTGTAAAACCCTTCGAAAAAGAAGCTGAAATGCTCGCCAACCTCAGACATGCCAGCCTTCCCTGCGTAACAGATTATTTTATAGAGAAAGATACCTGTTATATAATAATGGACTATATAGAAGGGAATGACCTTGAAGTAATACTCTCGGAAGCAGAAGAGAAAGGATTATCGGAAAAACAGGTCATAGAATGGGCAGTACAGATATGCAGAATACTGGAATATTTACACGGTCAGAAGCCTCCTCTTATCCATGGCGATATTAAACCTGCCAATATTATAATAAGAGAATCTGACGGATGGCTTGTACTTGTAGATTTTGGCAGTGCATCTTTTTCCACTCTTAAACCTGATAAAAAGGAAGTTTACGGTACAGACGGCTACGCTGCGCCGGAACAATATTTAGGGGTTCAGGAAGTGAGAAGCGATATTTATTCTCTTGGCTGCACCATGTATGAACTGCTGACAGGAGCTCTGGGCGAGGAAAACTTCATATTTACCCCTCCCGGAAAAATAGTTCCCCACATATCGTCAGACCTGGAAATTATTATAATGAAATGCCTGGAATTTAATATAAATAACAGATTTACCAGTGCAAAAGAATTAAAAGAAAATCTGCTCGCTTCATACAGCAGAAACTTCGGCAGGAAAAGTAAAGTTGTTCCGGAAGAAGAAAAAAAGGATTCGACTGC
>JBEHWO010000463.1:0-5233 GCA_040217695.1 Vulcanimicrobiota bacterium
TTTCCACTTCAGCCTATCAAAGAACGTGACGCTATATTCTTTCTAAACTTTCCATTCCCTTCATTTAAACCCCATAAGGCGCGGGATGTCGTGCAACAAGGCTTCATGCTTGGCTATCGCCGCACGAAGCCTTACTTATTAACGGTTGTTATTTATTTTCAAAAGGGTATATTCTAATTTTCCTAATTCAACAAGGGCACAATGTTGGGAGAGACTATCAAATTCTATACAATTTAATTTATAAAGTTTCAAAGTGTCATGGTTGAATTTAAAACCATAATATTCAATGTCTTGCCAATTATTTAGGGATGCTGATTTTACTAGTATTAGTTGGTCGATTTGCATTCCTTGGTCATAGTAATCACTTACAGGTTTGTAGTATGAGAAACCATCCAGACCTTCTATCTGTCCATTGTTTTTAAATACAACTTTATTTCCTTGAGAGCTTAAATATACACCCTTGAAAAGTATCTCCTCTTGAACTAATAATCCACTTTTTAACCCTATATGTAAAAAATCTTCTACTCTTACTGGATTAATTCTTGTAAAAACAGTTTCACCAATTAATATCTTTGATTCTGAAATTACTTTAATAGAATATAATAGGATTGGTTTTTGTTCATTGAGATTTTCCCATATTTCATATTTATTATTATTTCTTACTATTTTAAAATAATCAAAATCATCATGGAAATCGTACATTATTGTTACATTTTCACTGATACTTTCTGGGATAATTATAAGGATGCTGTTATCTTGTGCTTTTTTAGGAGATTTAAACTCTTTGATGCTATTGACATAGTCTTCGCTAATCCAGCAACCAGAAATTGGGATTATAGTGTCAATATTTTCATTATCAACTATTCTCGCAATAATTCTATAACAATCTTTGTTAATAGAAAAACTGGAAAACAATAATCCTACTATTAAAATTCCAAAAAATGCTCGTGTTCTCATTTAATAACCGTTAACGGATTGCAACTACCCGAAAGTGGCGATTTCGAAGCACTTTACTGTCAACCAAGCACGAACTTTGATAGATGCACAAAGCTTGATTTAACCACTGAACCGCCACTTTTGGGTAGGTGCTGTTATGCAACGTTTATTTTTCGTCCTCTTCTAAGATTTTCTTCTTTTCTTTTTCATACTCTTCTTGAGTAATTACCTTTTCATCAAGTAGTTGTTTTAACTCTCTTAGTCTGTCAGCCTTTGATTTGGTCTGATTTTGTTGTGGAGTTGTTTTAATTATTTGCTGTTCGTTACCTGAACTTGGTGTCAATTCATAAGTATGGGTTGGCTTATATTTCATTGTCCACAGAAATGGAACTAATACAAAAATTCCACCAATAATTGCGCCTACATCAACTTCTTCATCTCTTGAAAAGGAGGTGTTTAAAGGGTCGTAACCGTCCTTTTCCAATTTAACAGTTGTCGTGCTACCGACTATCTTGGTGTCTCGGTGGGTATATGGTGTTGTTCCAACTGGTTCACCATTTAGATAAACTTTCGCACCACTTGGGTTTGATTGAATCATTGTCGTGCTTGCACAACTTGTCAGTAAAACTGAACTCGCCAAAAAAATCGAAATCGTTTTTGTCGTCATTGTCTGTTTTTTCATATTTGCTCTGTTTTTAAATGTTGCATAACGGATTGGCGGTATGTTTTTGTTGCCGATTTCGAAGCACTGTCCTGTCAAGTTACACGAAAGTTTTTTAGATGCAGAAACGCTGAAACTCGCACTGTCTCGGCAATAAAATATACCGCCTGTTGGCTGCTGGGCTTCATTCATTCCAAGAGTTTTTTTATTCTAGCCTTTATATTTTCGTATGTAGTGTTCAAGCTTTGTTTGGCAATAGCTGTAAGCAATGCGGTATGTGCCATTGCATCTCGGATAGGCTTATATGTCTTCGCATCTCGTATAATTGCTGCTTCCTTGTTTCTATCACTGGGTCTGTCTGCCGTAATAGCTAATTCATCCATAGAAAGATACAATAAGTCCTCGTTGTTTTGTCTGATTTCAAAACTCACATTACCGATATTTCTTGCTTCGTTTTCTCTTCTTTTATAATCAGCCAAATCATTAGTAAGATGTGAATAGTCCTTGTTCTTATGCTTTATGAATTTTCGCAGTAAATTCTCTGAAACAAAACACTCTGCGTAAGAAGATAGATTGAACTGAGCATCATCACCCAAAGATTTTACCCAGTCATCTACTATACTTCTATTTTCTGAACCACTTGGTGGTACAAATTCATCGGCAACCGCATTAAATAGTTCCTTTGATTTTCTTTCCTTCCGGGTCTTTCTCGTATTATCAGGGTCTCCATCTTGATTCAGGAGATCTCTCCAAATATCCCAATCAGTCATTATTGCACGAACGATTCTTTCCAACTCTGTTAACATTCCTTTAAACATCGGGTCATCTGAAATTACACCTTCTCGACTTGTTGTGAACCTATCATCCTTATCATCCAAATTATTGTAGTGTATTTGTCCATATAAATAAGATTCCACGTGCCTCGTTGTCCTTATATGTTTCATTAAATCCTTTTCTCGTAATCTGCCGTTTACATAAAGGTCAATAGTTACAGTTTCTGTTGTTTGTTTTATTTTTAAAAATGAAGGCTTTTCTACAGATGCAATGAAGCCAGTCAGTGGCAACGATGATGCAATTTTTTTATACTGTTTTATATGTTCACTTGTAGCCGATATCTTTTCTCTCAGATATGGGTCTTCCATGGAGTTTATCTGCCAAACAAATTGAGTGCTAAGTGAAAGATCATTGAGCTCATTTAATGTAATTGGGTCATCATTAAGATAAATAATAAATGAGTTGTCAATAAGAGAGAAACGAAAAAAAAGAGCTACTAATTTTCTAATATATTCTATTCGATTGCGAATTCCATCGTTAATATCTTCAAAGTAAATTATCGTTCCTTTTTGCATACCCTCCTTTTTAGAATCAAAAACAGACAAGTCAACATCTTCAAGAGGATATTGTTGAGGGTTTAAATCGTCAGTTATTGCATCATCAAGGTTTCTGTTGTCAATGACACCACCAACAAACTCTGTATTTAGAGTTTTTGTAGCAATATGAATTCGCTTTGCACACGATAATAGTGCAAGTTTTCCAATCCCCTTCCGACCAATGAACGGTCGGTTATTCGCGGTCTTTTCAACTCCATCTTTACGCTTTGTATAGCCAATTTTCAAGAATTTATTTTGAAAATCGTCTGAAGTCATCCCATCTCCATCATCTTTTATTATGAGATAATTTTTATCCCTGTCAATATAAATACGGACCTCTTTTGCATCAGCATCCCAAGAATTTGAAATAGCTTCTCCAAGAACAGTGATAAAGTTTCTGTAAAGATTCCTCCCTAAATGATTTAGGACACTCAACGAAATATTAAATGTAAACTTATCCATTGCCATTTTCTTTTATATGTTTTACAATACTTTTCCCGATAGCTAAACCGAGATTTACAGGGACTGCATTTCCTATATGTGTTCCAATTTGTGTAAGCAAAACATCGTTACCCTTGGCAACAAACTTATACTTCGCAGGAAAACTCTGAAGAATTGAAGCTTCTCTGATTGTTAATGCTCTATCTTGCTCTGGATGCCCAAAACGCCCAGTTCCATAGTTATAAAACTGAGTTGTAATAGTTGGTGCGGGTTCATCCCAAGACATTCTCCCATATACCGCTTTATAGGTTTTTCCTGTTTCTTTCTTATGGCAATCCAACCAAAGACTTTTATCCCAATCTTCCCAAGTTCCATTTGGAATTGATGATTTTATTCTTTTAAGATTAATATCTGTTAGTTTGGTTGTAAAATGAAGAACATCAGACTTGCTTCTTTCTCCATTTTCGATTGGCTCTAAATGACCAATAGCTGCACGAACAGTTTTGTAATTATCCTTCTTATGCGTTGGTTGTATGAGCTCAATTGTTCCAAGTTTTGAAGCTAAAAGTACAAGTCTTCTTCTTTTTTGAGGGATACCATAATCAGGGCAATAAACGTTTTTGTACTTGACCTTATATCCATTATTTTCTAGTTGAAATACAAAGTCCTTAAAAATTTGTTTGTTTGATAAATTGGGTACATTCTCCATTGAAATAATATCGGGAGTTGATTCTTTTATTAATCTAATGAATTCATTTAACAAATTCCATTTATCGCCTTGCTCCTTCTCTTTTAATTTGTTGGCATGAGATGAAAAGGGTTGGCAAGGAGCACAGCCAACCAAGAGTTTTACTTCACCATCTTTCCAGTATTCTTTAATTTGTTGTCCAGTTACTTCGGTAATGTCGGCACCAATAAACTTTGCATTATTATTTACTTCATAAGCATATTTACAACTTGTATCTAAGTCTATTCCCGCCCTAATGGTAATGCCTGATTTTTTTAAGCCGTGAGTTAGTCCACCTACACCACAAAACAAGTCAACCCCTGAAACAGTTGGAATTATCATTTTTTTATTCTGTTGTTTTTGTGCTGTTGGTCTTATTTTCATATTCATTTTTTTACAAATATACTAATGTGTCTGGTTTCTTAGCCTTGCAGCCAACGCCTCCGTGTATGAAACGTTGGGAGCTGCGGGATTCATTCCTATCCGCTTACACTTTCGCCCGCGCGGGGCTGGCCCTTTGAATAACATCTTGAATCCCAATGTTTTATACACGTTGTTAACCGCGGCATTCTTTCTAATCGCTTGAAAATAAAACCGTTGATGATTTTCCTAATGGCCCTTTCATCATTTCTTTTCTTTTAACGCCACCTGGACAGCCCTTTGATCTCACAAGGATAATTTACACTTCTTCCTTAAGATCACACTCGTGAAGTCCGGCTCTAATCATTTACTGAACCCCTTCTCAATCAGTTTCATGACTGGTCCACATCATTATATCACCCATATCTCCTATGCCAACTCCATCGCTTTAATAAACCAAAAAGTTATCTCGTCGTTCCTCTTCCAATACTACGAAATTTCTTCATCTCAGTATCGGTCCTGGAAGCCATTTTTTGTTGCGCCTTCTCACCAGACTGCCTATGGCTATGTAAAAGAACATCCTATTCTTGCTGCGGTTAACGCCTCCGTGTATGAAACGTTGGGAGCTGCGGGATTCATTCCTATCCGCTTACACTTTCGCCCGCGCGGGGCTGATCCTTTGAATAACCTCGTGAATCCCAATGTTTTATACACGTTGTTAACCGCGGCATTCTTTCT
>JBEHWO010000464.1:0-5208 GCA_040217695.1 Vulcanimicrobiota bacterium
AAATCCCGTAGAATTTTCTACAATAATGCATATCAGAATCTTAGAGAATATCCAGTAAGGGAAAGAGGTAATATTATGTCATTAAAATTACTCCCCAGAAGTTTCGATTCATTTATTAATAGAACAGAAGAACTTGATGAATTTGCAAAGGTATTTCCCGATATACAGTTCTTCTATATCGAAGGTATACCCGGAATAGGAAAAACCTCTCTTATGTTAAAATGGGCAAATCTTCTTGCAGAAAATGATCAATACAGAGATAGAATTTTATGGATAAAATGCCAGGAAGAATGGTCTATCGACACATTATTATTAGAAATTAATGACTGGCTGGTAACACTTGGCGAAGAAACAATTGAAAAATATATAAAAGAAGAACCTCCACAGAGAGAAGAAAAAACGTTACATATTATCAACATGTTAAACAGGAAGTCATATCTAATATTTATTGATGATTTTCATCATATCAGTAAAGAATCAGGTAGGTTATTTATAAATACCTTTCATTATTATCTGAGGAAAGGATTTATATATTTCATATCCAGAGTATCTCCTCCATTACTGCCTGAAGAAAAAATAAATATTTATACTCTGAGAATACGTAAATTAAATGAACAGACCTCTTTTAATTTACTGAAAAATCTTCTGTCATACCATCATTTTTCAGGAGCTTTGAATGATGAAGAGCTTATGAAAATAACCCGACAATCAGAAGGGCATCCTCTATTATTAAAGTCCCTTGCCAGTCTGTTAATTATACAGACTCCTACAATAGATGAAATTTTACATCTTGCCGAAGATATAAAAAAAGATATAGGGCATATTATATTCAGCAAAATAGTAGATAAACTGGATAAAGACGAAGTAAAACTATTAGAATTATTATCATTTTTTCGGGTTCCTGTAGATATTCAGGCTATAAAAAAATTAACCTGTGATGAATATTTAACTAAAAGTCTGCTGTCTCTGGAAGAAAAAATACTTATAGAAAAGGATGTAACAGGGCGATATTGTATGCATTCCATATTAAGGGAATTCATATATAAAGATATTGAGGCACATAATAAAATGTGTATTCATAACCTCTGCGGCGATTATTTTACACAATATGAACATGATCTATCATATTTCAGGGAAGCTTTTTATCACTATCTTAATGCGAACGAAAAAGAGAAAATGAGTAGAATTTTTCAAAAAATTATGGGAAAAATGTGTTCATATGGACTATATGATGAATTTATGGAAAAGGTAGATCTTATGGGAACAAATATAACTCCTGACATGAAAATTATGAAAGCAAATGTACTGTCAATTACAGGCAGAGGTAGAGAAAGCCTTGAACTCCTGGAGGAGGTAAAAAAAGAAGTGAATGATAAAAAATTACTTGCGGAAATTTATACATCTATGGCAGGAGCTTATCTGAATATGGGATATTTAAAGCATGCTATAAAACTTTATAATAATCCTCTCAGATTTTTTCAAAAAAATCAGGATGTAACAAGGATAAGTAAAATTACAAATTACCTTGCTTTTATCTATAGTTATCGTGGAGAAATAGATAAAGCTTTAGAATTTCAAAAAGAAAGTTTTGCCATTGCACGAAAAGAACATAATGAAACAGGCATTGCACATTCTTTAAGAGCAGAATGCTTAATATTACTTGAACAACAGGAATTTAAAAAAGCACTGGATATATCAGAAGAATGTCTCAGAATTGCAAAAAAAAACAACTCCATCCGCCTTATTGCGTGAGCTACCGATAATAAAGGGAATGCTCTCCTGAACTTAAACAGATATAATGAAGCATGGGAATGTTTTCTACAGAACCTGTCTGCAGGTAAAAAAGTAAAAGATACACTGATAATGGCATTTGCTTATTCCGGCCTCGGTGAAATACTTTATGAAAAAGGCGATAATAAAAAAGCAGAAAAATTTTTCAAACAAAGCATTAAAAATTATGAACTTCAGGAAAATTATCTCGGAGTTGCCAGAGTAGAATATTCACTGGCACTTATTGCCGAAGAAAAAGGAAATATTCAAAAAGCTCTTAATATTTATTTAACAGTCCGTGAAAAAGCCAGAGAATACGGTTTCCCCAAATTAGAAATAAGAGCTGTTACTAAAATTGCACAGCATATACTGCACAGAGGAGATATAGATAATGCATTAAATTACCTGATGGAAATAAGACGAACAATTCCGAATGATTATTTTACAAGAGAGCAACTTGAAATACATCTTTTGCTTGCAGAGATATATTTTAAGAAAAACGAACCGGAAAATCAGGAAAAAGCCTTCAGGGAAGCATTTGCTCTTTTTGAAAAGAGTAAGGATATATATGGTATCACTAAAACCAGCTTCTTTATAAATAAAATTTCATCGAAAGGGAAAGAAAAATATCTGGATAAAGCAAAACAATATCTGGAAAGATTAAGAGGAAGCCAGAAACGAGATGTGGAAGCATTTATAAAACAATTAGATACAATCTGTACAAAGAGATTTATTGTAAAAACTACTAATAAAGAATTTATAGTTGATTCTTATGAACTTGAGCAAATCAGAAATAAAAAGCATGAATTTGATTTATGGATTGATATACCTGCCAGAGAAGCTTTTGAAAAACATAAAGGGCAGATTGATATCTTAAAAAAACCGACTGTTCTGTCAGTTTTACTTACACTTTTACATGAACCGGGAAAAAGATTTACTTCTGAAGAGCTATATAAAAAAGTCTGGGAATGGCAATATGAATGGGAACATGGCGGAACAGAAGTCAGAAAAAACATATCACGTCTCAGAACATTAATTGAGCCTGATAAAAATAACCTCAAATATATATTACTGGAAGAAGCCTTTTTAAAAATGAAAGGCAAATATTACTTCAATAATGATGCAAATTTTTGTTTTATTGAAGAACTGGTATTTTTCTGTAACTATTCACCGGAGTTCATAGATTAAAATCATAGTAATCGGTGACACAGGGTTTATATAATTGAGAGTGTAAGATATTTTGTGTAACGTCACAGCGAAGTATGGATTTAACAGAAACAAAATTTATGAAACAGTCCCAGAAAAGACAGGAACTTATATGGAACTTGAATGACACATCACTTATGTAGTAATATAGAATAGACAAAAATACCTTTCCTTATATAAAGGAGACATATAAATGACGTGTAAAAAAAAGAAGAAGAAAGATAACGGCAGATATACTGATACACTGGTAACTGAAACGAAACTGTCGGAAGAGGGAGAATTAAAGTTATATACGACAGAATACAAGATTAATATCCTCAAAGAAGCAGAATCACTGCGTCATCCCGGAGAACTTGGAGAATTATTGCGAAGAGAAGGGCTTTTTTCATCACATCTGGCTACATGGTACTGGCAGAGAGAAAAAGGAGAACTGGGAAATAAAGAGAAACAGGAAGAAAGCATAAAGGATACGGTGGCGAAAAGAATAGATGCACTGGAAAAGGAATTCTACAGGGAAACTGAAAAAATCAAAGGATGTCTCGAAAAAAGAATAGAAAAACTGGAAAGAAAAAATAAGGAACTCAAAATAGAACTGGAAAAAGCCAATTTCATCATAGAAACTCAAAAGAAAATCATTGCAAAATTAAGAGCTTCCGAAAAATACCGATAAAAGATCCTCCGGAGAATTAATTAATTTTATTACCAGGTCTGACAGCCCATCAAACATCAAACCTCTGATTTAACATATTTTTCTTTACTCTATTTAATATTTCTTCTTTTACGGTATTCTTTTTTGAAATTTCTTCAATAAGGGCCAGTTTACTATCGATTATGGAACTGTCATTTTTATAAGAAGTCGGTTCAGGCATAGGAACATAGCATGTACGAAAAGACGGCGTACCTAAAGGTGTCTGAGATGGAATAGCAGTGGGAGTATGTAAAACAGCAGGTTTATAACAGGTAACGAAAGGAACATCTTTATCTTCTGTTCTTTTTGCAGGTGTAATCTGCGGAACTACAGTATAACAGGTCGGTAAAATAGTATTCGGATTAACAGGAGGAGTATAGACAGGTGGTACAACTACATAGCAGGTAGGTGCAGGAGGTGTTCTTTCATCTCCGGGACTTACGGAAGGTGTAGAAACAGTTTCTGGAGTGACAGTCTTTTCAGATACAGATAATTCTGTCGGAGTAGTTGTTCCTGCAATCGCCTGTTCCTGTGTTTTACATGAAGTAAAAAATCCGGCAAAAAAAGCCATCATAATAGAAAGAGCTACAAAAAATTTAGACTTCAGGCTTTTTCTGTCTGAAAGGGATGGATTGATTTTTATTTTAAATAAGAGACAGAATATGGCTGCTAAAGCTGCCACTATCATGATTATTATAGCGGTAATTTTGGTCAAGACAAAAACCTCCTTCTTTTCAGTGACCAGTGACCAGTGAGCAGTTACCAGTTACCAGTTATTTTATCAATCACGTAGCTTCACTTTTCACTTTTCACTTTTCACGACTCACTATATCAGGCGGATTAATTTATAAAAATTCTCATTTAACTGCCACATAACAGTAAATTTCACTGTTATCTATTATATTTTTTACTGCGAAATGTTCCTTTTCCAGTAAAATACACATTTCTTCCCTGTCAGGAAGATGGTCTCCATTTACAGGACCATCTATTTTCTTATGTATTTCATTTATTTTATCCCTTCCCTGTGAGTGGGCAATAACAAGGAGTCCTCCCGGATATAAAATTCTTTTTATTTCAGCAAGGGTATGAGCAGGTTCTTTAAAATGAGGAAATACGGAATAACATATTACCCTGTGGCAAGCTTCATCTGCGAGAGGCATATGTTCAGCCATACCATGAATATATGAAATCCCTGAATACGGATGTTTTTTTCTGGATATGGCGAGCATATTTTCCGATATATCCATAGCTATAACATGTCCTTTACTGCCGGTATTCTGCAAAATTCTTTCCAGAAGAACACCTGTTCCACTTCCTACATCCAGGACAGTATGACCCGGTTTTATATTCAGATTTTCCAGTACCACATCCAGTTTTAACGGATCGTGAAATGCTATATTATCCCAATTTTCTGCCTGATCATTAAAAAATTTTCTCATATGCAAAAACCTCACAATATCAGATTCTTATTACGTGCCTTTTGAACCGTTACAAAAACAGGCACAAGAGCAAACTGACATATTATGCCGGGTAAAGATGCTATA
>JBEHWO010000465.1:0-5195 GCA_040217695.1 Vulcanimicrobiota bacterium
GATTAATATATTTGAGACATTTATTTAACTGCCATTCCTGAGGAATGAAATTACCTTATAGTTGTGATATAATAAATTCAGAAGAATTATCAAAAAGAAGGTGTTATATATGGATGTGTTAACCTTCAGTAATGCAGAAGATCTTATGAAACTTTCCGGCAGACATGAACTTTTAAAAGGGGTGATATGTGAAATGTCTCCTCCCGGAGAAAAACATGGTGTTACAGCTTCAAAAATAGGTTATATAATCGGTAAATATGTGTATGAAAATAAACTTGGTGTTACCACGGCAGCAGAGACAGGATATAAATTGAGTTCAAATCCTGATACAGTGAGAGCTCCTGATATGGCGTATAAGAGTAATGAAAGAATTGCAAAGGGAGGGATTGCAGAAGGATATTCCACTGTTATGCCCGAGCTGGTAGTAGAGGTTAATTCTCCGCAGGATAGTTACGGAAGAGTGCTTAAAAAGGTAAATGAGTGGTTTTCGGCCGGTGTTATGGGGTTAATAGTAGTAGATCCTTATGAAAAGAATGTTATTTTATATGAAAACCCGGAACGTTATAAAATGTTTGAATATAATGATATTCTTGATTTAGGAGAAATACTTCCCGGGTTTACCTGCAGAGTCAGTGATATTTTTGAATTATAAGGATGTATCGCAATTGAACCCTCTTATTAAATGGCCCGGAGGAAAAAGAAGAGAGTATAAATATATAGATACTCTTATACCTGCCTGTAACAGATATATAGAACCGTTTTTTGGCGGAGGAGCTATTTTTTTTTACGTAAAACCTGCCTGTGCTCTGATAAATGATATTTCCGAAGATTTAATATATTTCTACAGGCTCATTAAATCCGGCAATAAGGATTTTAAGAAAGCTATCTTTCAATATGAACACCACTGGAGAACTCTCTCAGGCTATATAAATTTCTTATATGATAAAATTCAAAAAATTTATATGGAATACAGAACTGATACCTTTGACAAAAATATTTTAACTGCTGCTGTTAATGATATCTTAGATGCCGGCACAGATCTTTTTAATAGCTTATTCGATGAAAAATTTACTCTGAGTAACGGTGAATTGCTGAAAGAGATAAGAGAGAATTTACTTGATAAACTGGGAAGAATGAAAGAACTGGAAATAAAAAATCAGTCTTATTTATCTGAAAAAGACCTGAGAGATAATATAGAAACAGGCTTCAGAAGCGGTTTTTACATGCATTTCAGAAATATCTATAATGACATTATTCTGAACAGAAATCATTCAGCGAAACTTTCCGGAGAAGAAAAGACTGCAAATTTTTATTTTATAAGAGAATACTGTTACGGATCCATGTTCCGGTATAATTCGAAGGGTGAATTTAACATTCCTTACGGAGGCATTGCCTATAATAAAAAGAATTTTAAGAAAAAGGCAGATAATCTCTTCTGCGATGATGTGATTGAATTATTTCGTAATACGGAAATTTACAATCTTGATTTTCAGGAATTTTTCACTCTCGTAAAGCCGGGGAAAGAAGATTTTATCTTTCTTGATCCTCCCTATGACAGTGATTTCTCCGATTATGAAAGCAGATGTTTCAGCCGGTCCGACCAGGAGAGACTGGCAGATTTTTTATACACTGCTTCGGCAAAATTTATTCTCATAATAAAAGATACTCCTTTTATTTCCGAACTTTACAGCGGCAGAAAAGGCATAAAAATATTAAATTTTGACAAGCAATATACGTATAATGTAAGAGGAAGAAACGACAGATATGTCAATCACCTTATAATTACAAATATTCTGAATCGTAACGCGTAACGCGTAACGCGTGACGGGAGGGATACCTCCTACCTGATGGGCATGACCCTTGGAATTAAGAAAGGAATTTTATGGATACACCGGAACGAATTATAAATCTTCTGAAGAGACTTTCTTTTCTCTCTGAAAAAGGTAAATTAAGTGTTACAGAGCTTTCAAAAGACTTCGGAGTGTCAAGAAGAACCATTTACCGCGATATTGAAGAACTGAGCCTGTCAGGCATACCTGTATATCTGGACAACGGCATAAGGATTTCAAATAATTTCAAGTTTTTTCCTTCTTTTGAATTTACCTCAAGGGAATTGCTTGCCATACTGACACTTCTGGAAGTGCCTGAAAAACAGGAAAGTTATCCCTATATAAAAGAAGTAACTTCCATCAGAGAAAAATTTTTTACATCCATATTACGTTCCAGACCTGATTACCCGGATATCATAGAAAATAAAGTGGAAATGGATGTGAGAAGCTATTATCCCTTTGAACAGGAAATTTTTGAGCGCCTGGAAGAGGGCATGGAAAAAAGACAGACCCTTTTAATGGAATATTATTCCATGGAAAGAAATGATATTACGGAAAGAAAATATGATCCCTATGTAGTGTTTTTCAGAAGACATGGATGGTACAGTGTCGGCTACTGTCATCTCCGTAAAGATGTAAGAAATTTTAAACTCGATCGTATAAAATCCCTGAAATTTACCGGTGAAACCTATGAAATGCCCGGAAATTTTTCTCTGGAAGAGTATTATGCCGGCTCATGGGAACTCTTTAAAACAGGGGATAAACAGATAGATATTAAAGTAAAATTCACCGGATCTGCGGCACGTATAGTCAAATCAGGTAAAAGACATCACAGCCAGAAAATAGAAGAATTACCGGACGGCTCGATCATATATTCAGTTACCCTTGGTGACTGGAAAGAATTTTCCATATGGCTTGGAGGTTTCGGCTCCAGTGTGGAAGTTCTGGAACCGGAAGAACTCAGGGAATATATGATAAAAGAAGCGGAAAAGATTCTGGAGATTTATAGAGCCTCCGGAAAGACTGTATTATAAAGAGGTGAAGGTTATAATGGCAGATGCAGAAAAGAAACAGGGAAGGAAGGACAGAAAAAAACAGAAAGACATACCGGGCAGTGAAATAATGAAAAAGAGATGGGAGAGTCAGAAAGAAAAGATGATTAAAAATATTAAAAGAATCAGGAAAACCGGGTAACCAGGAATAATATCTAAAGAAAGGAATGGAATTTTTGACTGTTACTCTCTGGACTATTCAGGATTATACCCAGTGGATTAATATGCAAAAAACGGGTTTCTTATATGGAAACCCTGATTTTGTAGATGAAGATTTTGTGGAGCCTTATAGATGGATGATAGAACAGATGGAAATAAGAATTGGAACGAAACCTTCCTTCAATTCCGTTCCTCTCTGGGCATGGTACCGGTGGGAAGGAAAGAAAAAGAGGCCTGATCTCAGACGCAGTGACCATCTTCCTCCTGGTACAAAGGGTGTAAGAATCGAGTTCCTTATAGATGACAGTCTTGTCCTTCTTTCTGATTTTATGAACTGGCATTGTGTTCTGAACTATTGCTATTTAGGGGAAACATATGAAGACTGGGAACATTTTGAGAAGAAACTTGAGAAGGAAGGCCTTTCCTGCTGTCTTGAAAAACCTCTGCCTCACGCCGGTTATCATCAGGAAATAGTAAAAAGCTGGGAACATATTTTTAATGTGGATATATCAGATGAAGAAAGTTATATTCAGGCTACCTTCTGGGAATTGTCTCTAAAAAATGTTGTTAATGTTAAGGAATTTATTGCAAGATAAAATAGCTTACAATTAAGTGTTTATTCTAAATACCTAGCAACAAAATTTCTTCTGATTTACTGTGGCTCAATACATATTTATAGTTTTTATATCTCAGTTCTTCTACATCAGGTTTATATTTTTTTAATAAATTTTTAAGTTCCTGAATTGATGGAATGCCGTCTGAACGGTAGGATATAACGAGAATACTTTCTTTAAATTTGTCAAATAATCTGTCAAAAGCTTTGTATATTTCATTTTTATTGCTCCATATATTTCCATTTCCTATAAGCTTTCTGTGTTTTGACTTATAATCAATCAAGTCGTGCCAGGAAGAATAATTAACCAGTCCTTCCAGGAAATGATAGAAATCCCGATAATCCACACCGACACCTTTCCCTGATATATAGGGAGTATCTATATAGACAAGATCAAATATTTCGTCTATATCAAATATATCCATGTTTAAAGCTCTGTTATTCTGACCGTTTGAAAACACCGCTCTGTTGCCTTCTTCTATGAATTTTTTGAAATGCACTTCAAAGGGGGTATCCCAGGTAGTTTTATTCCCGAAATTTCTTTTCACGTCAGATAACCTCATATAAAGGTTTTTTCTGTGGAAGAGATTAAAAGGTCTTTTAATGATACAGGATTGAAACAGGGCAAATAAGGCAAGAGATTTTTTATACTTATCATCCAGGTGATTTATGTTTTCTCTCACAGTATCAATCCATTCATTTTCTTCATCAGTAAAATAGATATCTTTAAAGGTGTCAGATATAAAAGACGGATATTTAATATGACTCTGTCTTTTTAATAAGAAATTCATTTCATTATCTGAAATTTTTACGGAGTCATTTTCAATGAGGGCAAATCCTGTGTGAAAATTGAATTTTAATATGTCATTGGATGTGACCTGTTTTCCCATGGATTTGAACATGCAGGAAACACTTCCTGTGCCGGAAAATCCGTCAAGAACTGAGTGGAAATTCAGATTTTTCAGGCTTTCTTCAATCCACTTTACAAGTTTTAATTTACTTCCCTGATATCTTGTAGAAGGGAATATGTGAGTCCGGTCTGATAATAATTGCATGATTAAAAATTCTGGTTAATTATCTGAAATCCTTGACTGAATGTAAATATTATGAAGATTAATTGAAATTGAAGATAGTTTTGATATAATAAAAATATGGAATGATTTTAATTATGACTGGAGCTGGTTTTTCTGGGTAAACTTAATATAAATATTCCTGTGTCGGAAGAAATACTTTTCATACTTAAAAAAGATGAAGCTTCCTTTCAGAAGGAAATACTAAAAATACTGGCTCTGCAATTTTTTAAAGAGAAAAAGTTATCTCTTGGTAAGGCTTCTGAGCTTGCCGGGATGGATAAAAATGATTTCACTGAATTACTCGGACAGTATAATGTAGATATATATCGTTATTCAGAAAGAGAGCTGGAAAGAGAAGTTAATTTTATTTTACCTCTTATATCTTTACTGGCAGATGTTATCGATAAAATTATAACACTCTGGCAGATAGAAATAAAGATACTTCTCAATATTGACGTAGAACTGTGAC
>JBEHWO010000466.1:0-5187 GCA_040217695.1 Vulcanimicrobiota bacterium
AATAAAACCTGATATACTGATAATAGCAATGGGAGTACCATCACAGGAAAAATGGGCATACAAAAATTTAGAAAAACTTGCTGTTCCTGTTTCCATCGGTGTGGGAGGAAGTTTTGATGTACTGTCAGGTAGGCTGGACAGAGCACCTGCATGGATGATTAAATTAAATATAGAATGGCTTTACAGACTCTACAGGGAACCGTCAAGATTTATGAGAATGATGGCTTTACCTCACTTTGTCATATTAATTTTAAAGAAAAAATTTTTCGGCTAAATATATATTTGCCCGGTGATGCATGCGCATACAACCCATCACGCATCACGCATTACGACTCAAAAGGACTTTAACCATGAATATTTTACTATATATTATAATATGTCTGCTTCTGGTATGTATATACGTACAGTTTGAACGGTCAAAAAATTTCGATGTAACCAGAAAAGATTTATATGTTCCCGGGTTACCTGATGAATTCAACGGATTGAAAATAATTCATCTCTCCGATCTACATGTAAGCAAATATGGTAAAAGAGAAGAAAGAATAAAACACATTATTAAAGAAGAAAAACCTGATATAATATTTATAACAGGTGATTTTGTGAGCAATTCATGGGGCATAACTCCATGCCTTAAAACCATTGACGGTATGGAGGCTCCTCTCGGTGTATGGGCTGTATGGGGAAATAATGATAATGGCCTGAAAGCAAAAGTAAAGACCCTGAAAGAAGGCCTGGACAGGGCCGGAATTAAGATTTTAACCAACGAAAATACCCTTATAAAATTAAAAGATTCAGCTATCAGACTGGTAGGAGTGGATGACCCGCACAGGAAAAAAGATAATCTTGCACTGGCAATGGAAGGCACATCAGAAGGAGAATTTAAAATACTTCTTGCTCATTCTCCGGTAATAATTAAACATGCTTCACAGATGGGTATAAATCTTGTACTGGCAGGTCATACACATGGCGGACAGGTGAGGTTTCCATTTTTAGGGGCAATTTACAATCATACCCGGGATTTATTCAGATATTCAGCCGGTTTATTCAGGGTTAACTCCACAACCATGTATGTAAGCAGGGGCCTTGGCATGAGTGTTATACCCATAAGATTTCTCTGTAATGCCGAATTTATAATTTTTACCCTCAAAAAATAAAAGAGCCAGAATTAACTGGCTCTTTTATTTTATATATTAAACTGGTTAGATATTTTTGCCCTGATATCCCTGCATATCAGAAACCTGCTGTCCCTGTCCGAAGGGATTTTTATACCAGTTGGAAACATTTCCGTCCTGACCTGCCCATACACTGTCTCCGTCAGCCTGCTGCATGTCTTTCATCATACCGCCGCCCTGGACACCGCCCTGGAAGCTGCCACCTTCACCGTGAACATGGTCATTACCATTATATATATCAATACCTTTTACAACGCCCTTCGGGCCGTCGGCATTCATAGTTATTTTTGTTCCGTCAGGGAGATTGAAACTCATTGCTTTATCTTTCCACTCCCAGCGTTTTCCATCTCCTTCATCTACATGAGGATCTCCCCATATCTTTGTCTGTCCGGAAGGCTGTGCACCGCCAAATCCTGCAGCTGCTCCTGCTCCTGCACCTGCTCCGCCACCAAATGAACCTGCTCCTGCGAATGCATAAGAACCTGCTCCGCCTGCCCCTGCAAATGCTCCTGCTCCTGCGAATGCAAAATTACCGCCGCCCTGAGCTGCTCCTGCTCCTGCAGCTGCTGCTGCGCCGCCGCCTTTTCCGCCTGCTCCGCCTTTAATTGTTACATCTGTACCTTTGTATTCTACAGTATAACCACCCGGTGTAGTGACTTTATTTCCTTCAACTCTAAGTCCACCCCGTCCCATTGGCTGAGGACCACCGGCACCTGCCATCGCTCCTGCTCCTGCCATACCACCCATTCCGGGCATACCGCCATTCATGGCACCTGCCATTGCTCCGCCCATCATACCGCCCATCATACCACCTAACATACCTGCAAGGGCACTGGTCATTGGATTATTACCACCCATTCCGGGCATACCGCCCATTCCGGGCATACCGCCACCCATTCCGGGCATACCACCCATTCCGGGCATACCTCCACCCATTCCCATAGGACTTGATGGACCTCCGCTCATCATCTGCATCATGCCCATCATCTTCATCATCATCTTCATCATCATCATCATGGGGTTCATCTGTCCCATTCCGCCCCCACCATAATAATTATTAACCACTGTAGTATTTGACTGTTTGTTACCAATTCCTATACCCATTTTTTTCACTCATCCTTTCTATAATCTTTTTAAGACTGAAGTTAATTATTTTATGCTATATTATCACGTCAAAATAAAAAAAGTAAAGAGAATTATATAAAAATTTTCTTTATAATTAAAATAAAATTATTTATAAAAATATGACGTTTGAAAAAACAGTAAATGAGGTTCTGATACAAATGGTCTTAAAAACTTCTGAACAGCAGGATGAGACTGAAATTCCCCGAGTAAATTCGATGCTTCATCCTGCTGTATTCCTTCACCCATAAGTGCCGGGAAAGACAGTTGAAGATCCTGATTTTTATCTTCTCCTATAGCTCTTATTTTAAAATTTTTCAGTTTATTATGTATTGATGAATTTCTGGTTAATACAAAAGTCCCGGGCCCTACCATATCAATATGCCGATTGTTATTAACGATAAATTCAAGTGTTTCTTCGGCTTCATTTCTTTTTTCTCCGGGAAAACCGAGAAAGAAAAAGACCCATATTATTATACCTGCATTATGAGCCTCTCTTATTACAGTTTCAATCATTTCTTTTTTATATCCTTTATTCATGGAATCCAGAATTCTCTGGCAGAAGGACTCAAGGCCGAACAACAAAAATCTGCATCCACCCCTGTATAAAGTATTAAAATAATCTCTGTCCATAAGCTTTTCAAATCTGATTTCTCCTGCCCATCTATAAGGTTTATTTTCCTTTATTATCAACTGAGATAATTTTTTCATTACAGAAGGAGGCATGGCATCATCTACAAAATAAAAATTTTTACAATTATATTTCTCATACAAAAAATTCATTTCCTTATATATAATATCTGCCTGTCGGGAACGGTATTTACTTGCAGAAAGATGATGAGAACAGAATGCACATTTTCCCCAGTAGCAGCTGCGGGAAGCATATATGGGAAGAAAAATTTGAGGAGAAAAATATTTATCCACAGGTAAACCTTCGAAATCAGGGCATGGAAGATTGTTCAGATTATCAATTAATTCAGGTTTATTTACAGCTATGTCTTTCTTATTCATATATATAAGACCGGGTACATCCTTAAGGTTTCCACTTTTTAATTCTTCTGCCAGTCTTACAAGACCTGTTTCTCCATCAAAGGGAATATAACTATCTACAAAAGAAAACATACTTTTTTTGTATTTCAAATAATCTGCCCAGTGTCCTATAAGACTTCCTCCCATACATATATGAACGGAAGGGAGATGTTTTTTAACAAGATATGCAAGAGTAAAGGCAGGTATTACCTGGCTGTTCCAGGCCACTGATATACCGAGTATATCAGGTTCTCCAATATTTTTTATCTTATCTTCAAAATATGAAACAAAGATGTTTCTTTTTCTGTCCTTTACTGCTTCCATAATATCTCTGGTTGAGCGGGTACTGTAACAGGAAATCAGATAATTTTTAAGAGACCATCTCATATCGGTAAACATACATGACACATGATATAGATAATTATCAATTACATTTACAGACCGGTAATAATCTTCCTCTATGAGGTAATCTTCTCCGTTTCTGAGATAAGATTTCGCTACCTTTAAACTTTCTATAATATCTCCCGGACATCCCGATAATTTGAGTCTCTCAGGATCGGTAATGTCTTCATATGCTTCTATGTTAAAATCCCTCTGAATGACGTCAATACCTTTCTTTTTTAAGACTGACGTCAGTAACGGCAGGGCAGGATGTGGCAGGAATGGTTGAGATTGAGGCGGGAAAATGAGCATTACTTTCACTGTTTTGTCCTCCTTTTTTCAGCATATTATGAATATAAAACACACCATATTATATCAATTCAGCAGGATTTCGCCACATGCCCGGTGAAAATAAAAAAAGAAATTATTCCAGCAGTCATTGTATAAAAAATTAAAAAATTTTTATAAAGGAAAAATGTAAATTGACAAGAAAAATGAAAAGAGATACAATTAACTGAACATGAAAGAGTTAATTTTTTAAGGAGGAAATGCAATGTCCGGGGGAGAAGCGTTTTTCGAGGAAGGTCTTAAACATCTCTATTCAGGAAAATATGAAGAAGCAATAAAAGAACTGAAAAAAGCAATTGAAATAGAACCTAATAATGGATTATATTATACAAATCTGGGTGTTGCCATGGATTATACTGGCCATCCTGAAGAAGCTCTCAGTAACTATAAAACCGCATCAGAAATTGAACCGGAAAACGGCGGAATTCTTTATAATTTCGGCAGTGCCTGCCTGCAGAGAGGAAAATACGAAGAAGCTGTTATAGCACTTAGACAGGCCGTTGAAGCAAGTGAAAAAAATCCCTATTATAGCTATAACCTTGGTAATGCCTATTTCTCCATGAATAAATTCGATATGGCACTGACTTACTACAGCAGAGCACTTAACATAAGGCCTAATGATCACCTGTGGAATTTTATGACAGGTATGGCCTGCTATAATTCAAATAAATATGCTCAGGCCCTTAAATATTTTCAAAAAGCTTTACAGCTAAAGCCAGGTGAAGCAGCTTATTATTATGCTCTTGGTAATGTATATCACTGCATGGAAGACACAAAAAATGCTATAATATATTATGAAAAAGCAGTAGCAATAAATCCGGAACAGGCAGATTATTATTATTATTACGGAATAGTTCTGGAAATTGAAGGACTTTTAGATGAAGCTACGGAAGCGTTTGAAGAAGCTCTTGCGCTGGAACCAAAAAATGAAACATATAAAAATGCTCTTAAAGCTATAATGTCAAAATACTAGCAACATACCACATCAAAGGAGACCCCCATATATCATCCTCTGTTAAAGGATTCTGGGAAATATGGATTTTATGCTGACCTGGTCGAGGGTATACAGAATTGAAAGAAGAATTTTAAAAAAGCATCTTAAATTGATTAAGATCATTTTATTATGTTCTTTTTT
>JBEHWO010000467.1:0-5184 GCA_040217695.1 Vulcanimicrobiota bacterium
ATAGACAGAGGTTTGATAAAAAAAAGCCTGACTCTGGATATAGGTTGCGGCCTTGGAACGGATCTAATATATTTTAAAAGCAGAGGTTTTGAAGTAACAGGAATAGATATAAGTACTTCTGCACTGGCGAAAGGGAAGAGAAGAAAAGTAGATCTTGATTTATGTGCCGGCAATGTTCTCTATCTTCCTTTTCGAAGCGAAACGTTTGATTTTATAAATGATAGAGGATGTTTTCATCATATTGAAAAGCATGTACGGAGTATGTATGCTCTTGAAGTTTTCAGGGTTTTGAAAAGGGGAGGCAATTTTTTGTTGAGATTTTTCAGTGAAAACTATTATATGGCAGGCGGCAGCGGCCAGCCACTTTACAGGAAAGATATAAGGGATATTTTTTCTGAACTCTTCTGTTGCGGCGAGATTAAAGATTATGTGGGAAGAGGTAATAAATGGCCTGTAGAAATGTCATGGTGTCTTATGAAAAAAAATTTTAGACGAACCTGTTCGTTCTGAATTATATGGAGAAAAATAAAGTGAAAATTGTAAGAATTAATGATGAAGGGCAGATAACCATCCCTTCTGTATTCAGAAAAGAATTAAAATTACAACCAAATATGAAACTATGTATGTATATAGAAGATGGGAAGATTATTATTGAACCACTTTCCGATGATCCTATTCAGGCTCTCTGTGAATTATTAAAGGGAGACTCTTCTCCTTCTTAGTACCGTAACAGATAAATTAATAACCAGAATCTTATATATCGTGACGCGTAACGCGTGACGGGAGCGAACCCCTCATGTCTATAAATGATACAGATTTTTTTCGGACACTCTTTTTCCTGGAGCGGTACTCAGGACTGTAAGAAAAATAACTCTGGCACATTATTAGAACGATTAGTCTCCTCGCGTAACGCGTTACGCGTTACGATTCTAATGTGGTTATTTCCTGACAACCATTCGATAAAAGAACCTGATAAAATCTTTCCATATAAATATCAATATTGAAGGATTTTAACGAGTATATACGAATAAATTAAGGAAGGAGTGATATATATGCCTGTTTATGAGTTTAACTGTAAAAATTGTTCACATATATTCGATGGACTTTACCCTTCAGGAACAAAGGCAGAAAACCTGGAATGTCCTGAATGCAAGCAGAAAACTCTTGTAAGAAAATTTTCTACCTTTGCCGTATCTTCAAAAATCGGTGATTTCGCTTCCGCTTCAGGTAGCTCGTCAAAAAGCAAATGCTCTTCCTGTGGTGGCGGAAGCTGTTCTACCTGTTCATAGGCAGTTTCACTTCTACAGACAGGCCCGGCTGATTTCAGCATTACCCGGAGCTGTCAGGACGTAACTGGGTACCGAAACAGGTAAATTAGTAACCAGAATCTTATATATCGTGACGCGTAACGCGTAACGCGTTACGGGAGGATACTAATTGTTCTAACAATTTGCCGGAGTTATTTTTCTTGCAATCCTGATTACCGCAACAGATAATTTACTGACCAGAATATTATTTGTTGCAACGCGTCACGCGTCACGCGTTACGGGAGCAGAAAAGTTATATCAGCACATAATACGTAATTTTTTTAATACTCTTTTATCTGTTGCGGTAAGAAGGATGAAAATTTGTTCCCAGTGCCACCCATCACGTGTTACGATTTTCATATAAATATTATACAGGAGGTGAAATGATATGAAAGAAACAGTAGAAAAAGTAATAAGCGAGAAAATTCGTCCCGGACTTCAGGCTGACGGCGGTGATATAGAATTAATTGATGTAAGTGCAGACGGAGTTGTAAAGGTTAGACTTCAGGGGGCATGCTCGGGCTGTCCTATGGCTGCCATGACATTGCAGTTCGGTGTCGAAAAAGCTCTCAGAGATGCAGTACCCGGCTTTAAAGAACTGGTAAATGTAAAATAATATGGTGACGCGTCACGTGTAAAACGTGATGCGTTACTCGTATAAGTAAGTCAGAATTTTCTTTTGAATTTTGCTATGAAAAAACCTTCTGTGCCATGTAAAGGAGGCAGAAGGAGAAGCCCGGCAGAAGCTCTGTTTTCTATTTCAGGAAAAGGGTTTTCGGGAAAAAAATCTTTATTGTATGCCAGAAAGTTCTTTACAACTTCCTCACTTTCTTCCGGCTCAATGGAACATACGCTGTATACCATAGAACCTCCCGGTTTTACGAAATGTGAAGCTTCCGTTATCATTTTTTTCTGAACAAGGGAGAGCCTTTTTATATCTTCAATATCTCTGTTCCATCTGCTGTCTGAATGTCTGGAGATTACTCCTGTGCCGGAACATGGTGCATCGAGTAATACTCTGTCAAAACATTCTTTCAGATTGTCTCTGATGTTCATTACATCTGAAACCATTGTATGAACAATATTTATACCCAGACGAATACAACTGGAACTCAGTGTTTTAAGCCTTTTTTCTGAAATATCTACTGCAAGTATTTTCCCTCTGTTATTCATTAATTCCCCTGCATGGGTGGTTTTGTTTCCGGGAGCGGCACATAAATCCATTACAGTGTCACCCTGTTCCGGTGCAAGATATTTAGCCGGAAACATAGAAGCTTCTCCCTGTATGGTGAAAAAACCGTCTTTATAACAATCAAGATTTTCCAGTCGAGAATTTTCCGTGATCTGAAGGCCTTCCGGTATAAATCTGAGAGGTTTTGTATGTAATCCTTCTTTTTCCAGCTTTTTCGATAGTTCTTCTCTATTTGTTTTAAGGGCATTTACTCTTATAGTAAGAGCAGGAGGATTGTTATTAAATGTGCAGATTTCTCCGGTAAAATCTTTTCCCCATCTTTTTACCCATCTTTTTATCATCCATTCGGGATGTGAGTAATAGACAGACATATCTTTTATATGATCTCCTGTGTCAGGTTTTTCCATCAATAAATGTTTCTTTCTTTCTATGGAACGAAGGACTCCGTTTATGTATTTAACAATATGGGGTTTGAAAAGAGATTTTCCTATTTCTACTGTTTCTGATATGGCAGCATAAGGCGGAATTTTATCCAGGCATAGAAGCTGATATGCTCCGAGATAAAGTAATATTTTAACTTCTTTTTCGATTTTGCGACATGAAGATGTAAGTGAAACGACATGGTCCAGGAAAAGTTTCTGCCTGTTAACTCCCTGTACAAGCTGTGTTACAAGGGCTCTGTCAGGAGGTGACAGATTGCAGTTATTCAGGCTGACGGCAAGATTATTCTGAGATTTTGTGTTCTGTAAAATTTTAAAAGCTATATATCTGGGGTTATTCTCCCTGAATCGTTTCATCCGGCTTTTTACCTAACATTTCTCCTTCATCCATTTTATAACCCCGTAAAAATTCCTTTGCCCCTGTTTTTTTTCTGGAGGGCATCTGGAGTGTAACAATTTCTAAAAGACCGCTTCCTGTTCCGATAACGAGTCCATCTTTTTCACAGGCATGGATTATAACCCCCGGTTTCCCTGCATATTCTCCGCCTGTATTTGCTTCCCAGATCTTGACTTTTTCCCCTTTATAGTAGGTATAGGTGCCGGGAAAAGGAGTATAAGCTCTGATTTTTCTCTCTATGTCAGCGGAAGCTCCGGCCCATTCAATTTCTCCGTGGACAGGGAATATTTTATCTGTGTAACAGGCCATGTCATGGTTTTGGACTGTCCGTACTACTTTACCTTCTTCAATTAAATTAACTGTTTCCAGAAGTATGTCACTTCCGAGTAAAGAAAGCTTATCATGGAGACTTCCTCCTGTTTCCTTCGGTTCTAGCGGTATTTCCCTCTGAATAATCATATCCCCTGTATCCCAGCCTTTATCCAGATAAAAAGTGGTGATACCGCTTTTTTTATCACCTCTTATAATAGGTTCTATAATGGGAGATGTTCCTCTGTAAAGAGGCAGCAGGGAAGGGTGGAGGTTTATACTGCCATATTTCGGATATTCTCTTATCCATTTTGTTATATAGTGAGAGCAGCATACTGTTATGAGTAAATCAGGTCTCATGCTGTCAAGAATTGCCTTGAATTCCGGCGTGTTGATTTTTTCCGGCTGAAAGACAGGAATATTTAATTCTATAGCTTTCTGTTTTACGGGAGAAAAAATGATTTTGTTTCCCCTTCCGCTGGGACGATCGGGGTTTGTTAAAACTCCTACTACCTTATGACGTGATTTTGTCAGAACTTCCAGTGATTTAACTCCGAATTCAGGAGTTCCCATGAAAAAAATATTCAATCTGTTACACCCCTCAACAGTGAGCAGTGAGCAGTTATCAGTGAGCAGATAACAGTGCAGTCACAGTCACATATGTTTAATACAAAATAAAGTCCCCTGATAAGGACTTTTTTTACCTTTTATTAGTAACAGCAGCTAATTTGTTAAGCCTTCATGCAGTCGCACATTATCGTTACGGCTGACAGGCAACGAAATCTTTGCCGCTGTGAGTATTTATGATAAAGTAAGTCTTTTTTCTTTTATTTCCTCTATTAGAGAAGCAAGGTTTCCATCTGCCTTTTTCTCTTCTATTTCTTCTTCCATATCTTCTTTTCTGCGAAGATTTACAGCTTTATCGGTAAAAAGTATGCCGTCAAGATGGTCCAGTTCATGTTGAATTGCTCTTGCTCTGAATCCTGCAGATTCAAAGGTTATGCCTTTACCCTTACGGCTAAGGGCTTTAACTGTAATCTTAAGCTGTCTTTTCACATCTCCCCATATGCCGGGCACACTGAGACATCCTTCAAGGCCTTCTTCTAACTCTCCTTCTTTTTTTATTATCTTCGGATTAATTAAAACCTGAAGCCCCTGACCATCGCCGACATCAACCATTACGAGCCTTTTAGATACGCCGACCTGAGGAGCTGCAAGGCCTACACCGGGGGCATCATACATAGTTTCAGCCATATCTTCTATCAGTTTTTTTATTTCATCATCTACATGTTTTATTTCTTTTGCTTTTTTTCTCAGAACAGGATCTTCGTCTATTCTTATTTTCCTTAATGCCATATTAATCACATCTCCAATTTTTTTACTGACCTGACCATAAGCATGTAATAAACATTTCCCTCCTGCCACGCGTTACGCGTTACGAGAGCATACATGTATTATTTATGCTTAACTCAATAATATATTATATCACATCTGGAGGTAAAAAGAAAATACCGGCCTGACCTGACCATTAAAATTATA
>JBEHWO010000468.1:0-5183 GCA_040217695.1 Vulcanimicrobiota bacterium
TTAAAAGACTTAAAATCATCAAAAACAAGCATATCTGCATAATAACCGGGAGCAATTGCACCTGAATGTTTCAGCCCGAAATAACGGGCAGTATTGATCGTAGCAAGCTGAATGGCCAGTACAGGCTCGAGTCCTTCTCTGATAGCAGTTTTTACAATATAATCGATATGTCCTTCACTCAGGAGATCATCGGGATGACGGTCATCTGTACAGAAACTGCACCGGGAAGCATTATATAAATTTACAAGAGGTAACAGTGGTTTTAAATTCCTGGCAGTAGTGCCGTCCCTTATCATAATATGCATACCTGATTGAAGTTTTTCCCTTGCTTCTTCTACAGTGGTACATTCATGGTCAGAACCTATGCCTGCCACAATATAGGCAGAAAGGTCTTTCCCGGTAAGTCCGGGAGCATGACCGTCTACAGGGCGGTCTTCTGCTGTTACAAGTTTTTCTAACACATCGGGAACACGGTAAATAACACCGGGATAATTCATAACTTCCGCCAGTCCTATGACTCTCGGATAATTAAACATCATAACAAGATCTTCTGCCGTCAGGCTTGCCCCGGAAGTTTCCATATGTGTAGCGGGAACACAGGAAGGAAGCATAATATATACCCTGAGGGGCAGGTCTCTGCTTGTGTCACGAATATATCTGACTCCTTCTATACCCAGTACATTTGCAATTTCATGAGGATCGGTAATCACACAGGTAGTACCATGAGGGATTACGGCACGGGCAAATTCAGGAACTGTTACCATAGAACTTTCAAGATGGACATGGGCATCAATAAAGCCTGGGCATAGATACTGACCTTTTAAATCCACTGTTTCTTTTGCTTCATATTCACCGAACCCCGTAACTATTCCGTTATATACTGCTACATGAGTTTCATAAATCTCTCCTGAAAAAACATTTACAAGTTTTGCATTTTTTAGAAGAAGATCTGCAGGCTCTTCTCCCCTGGCTGCTGCAATGAAATGTTCGAACATGTAATTTCTCCTTCGTGACGCGTGACGCGTAAATGATTTAAGGTTCCATTCAGGCAATCAAATTTCTACAAAAACAACTGCCATTCCTGCAATGAGAATTTAAATCTTGACTTAACCGAAATAATACTTATAATCAGAATTATAGATATCTGTAATGAGTTTCGTAATGCGTAATGCGTAATGCGTGATGTCTGAAACATTACTCATAACGGATTTTTTTATTAGATTATAAATCTTTATTCAAACGGTTTCTTTTCGCGTCACGCGTTACGCGTCACGCGTAACGATTATAAAAAGGAGTTAAACAATTATGCAATTATTAGAATCAATCAAAAATTACGATTTTTCAAATGTACTTCATTTTGCCCAGAAACTGATACAGCTTAAAAGCCTTTCAGGCCAGGAAAAAACTGTAGTGGAACGATGTATCAGAGAAGCGGCAAAACTTAATTTTGACGATGCCTATTTTGACAGAATGGGAAATTTTATCGGTAAAATAAAACTGGGCACGGGAAAAGGGAAAAAAATAGTTCTTACAGGACACCTTGATACAGTAAATGCCGATCCGTCAAAATGGGATGAAGAAATAAAACCCCATTCTGCAGCAATAAAGGATCAGAAACTTTACGGACGTGGCGCATCAGACATGAAAGGCGCTTTTGCCACGATGTTTCATGCAATGAAACTCGTGAAAGAACTTGACGGAAATGAATTTGACGGTGAAGTATATATAGTCGGAACAGTAGTGGAAGAGCTCTTTGAAGGAGTATGTTTCCTGGAAGCTATTAAAAAGATACAGCCTGATTATATAATCATAGGTGAAGCATCTGAGTGCAGACTTAATATCGCCCAGAGAGGAAGAGGAGAAATCCTTATAAGTATCTTCGGATACGGCAAACATGCCTCCGTAGGCAGAACTACTATAAATCCTATAGAACAGGTTGCCTTTATCATAGAAGCCTTCCATGTATGGTACAGATCGGAAGCTATGGCTCTTCTTGGCAAGAGGAACATTGTTCCTACAGATATAAAAATTCCGGTAGGAGGAGGAGGAGGCATAGACGGAAGAGGCGGAAATTCCACCGTTCCGAATGAAGTAGAACTTACCTATGACGTGAGAACCCTTCCGGGCGATACGGAAGAATCAATCCTTAAAATAGTAAATGACAATATGTCCAATGTAATAGAGCATGGACAAAGATTATATCCTTCTTTAAAAACACCTGTTGTAGAATATGCAAAAGACGAATGTATAACCTATACGGGAGTGAAGATAAGACAGAATAAATTTGCTCCTGCCTGGCAGACAGACGAAGGGGATGAACTGGTTGTAAAAGCAAAAGAAGGTCTTGCAAAAGTAGAAATTCCCGTTGAAATAGGAGCATACAGTTTCTGCACAGACGGAAGTGCCGTAATTAAATACAGAGACCTCTATCCTGATAAAAAATGCCAGATTATAGGTTTCGGTCCTTCTCTGGAATCTCTTGCTCATACGACAAATGAATATATAGAAATAGGAGAAATGAAAAAATCCTTTAAAGGTTATGTCGGTATTGTGTCAGAACTTTTGAGAAAGTGAAAAGTGAAAAGTGAAAAGTGAATGGTGAGTCGTGAGAAGTGAAAAGTGAAAAGTGAGAAGTGAAAAGTGAAAAGTGAGAAGTGAGAAGTGAGAAGTGAAAAGTGAAAAGTGAAAAGTGAGAAGTGAAAAGTGAGAAGTGAAAAGTGAAAAGTGAGAAGTGAGAAGTGAGAAGTGAGAAGTGAAAAGTGAAAAGTGAGAAGTGAAAAGTGAAAAGTGAGAAGTGAGAAGTGAAAAGTGAAAAGTGAGAAGTGAGAAGTGAAAAGTGAGAAGTGAAAAGTGAAAAGTGAAAAGTGAGAAGTGAAAAGTGAAAAGTGGAAAGTGAAAAGTAAGAAGTGAAAAGTGAGAAGTGAAAAGTGAGTCGCAGGGGCGAACCACTGTGTTCGCCCGGTACCGGTAAAATACGCATCACGATTATGGTGAATTATGAAATATATAATCTTAATAATATTTTTAATTCTAACCGTTAAAATTCCTCTTCTGGCACATATAGAAATAATTTCTTTGCCGGTAAAGACTGATTTCATTATTTCCTCTTCCAATAAAACCATAGGGGACAACGACGACTCTTCTTCTGAGGGGAATAGCGAAAAAATTGAAACTATTGACCTTATAGAAGGGGAATATATCGACGTTATAAAACCGGAAGATCTGGAAGAGGGACATGTGCAGATTGAAATGGATTTCATATCACTGCACTATAAAGATGATACTGCTACTGAAAACTATTTTCCCATTCTTATCCGTATAGATACAGGGCCTCAGACGGAAATAAGAATCTTCAGCAGCTTTCTGGAATATCAGTCTCCGAGATGGGGCTTTAATGATGTTTCCGCAGGTTTTAAATGGAATTTCAGAGACAAAAATCCGGCTATGGCTTTACTCGGAACAGTGACATTTCCTTCAGGAAGCGGCGGTTTTGGAGATGGTGCACCGGAACCGGGAATTGCCTATCTTATAGATTATGAACTTAACGACAAATGGGATCTTTCAGGAACAGTACTGGTTCTGAACAATAGGGATTCAAAAAGTGAAGAAAGATATAATCAGATTATTTCAGGTATGCAGATTGGTTATAAAATAAATAACGATCATTATATTTTTATTTCAGGAGGAGTGAAATATCCGAATAAAGATCCCGGCGGGGTGGGGCTTACAAATATCAATACAGGCTATACTGTAAATTTAAATGATAATTTACAAATGACTCTGAATGTGACAAGAGGTATGGCCTGTATAGATAAAGCATGGTTATTTAACATAGGGTTCAATTATAGATTTAAATAAACATTTAAGGAGGAACATGTTATGAAAAAAGTTACATGGTTTTTGTTAATTATTATTGTTGTATCAGGTTTTTATCTTATGTCCTGCAAGGAACCGGTAATCTCAAAATCAGACGATATTACTGATATAGCAAAGGAATTTTTCAATTTACTTGTAAAAGAGGACTATAAAAACTGTGAAACCTATTTTGACACAACTATGAAAACCGCTTTACCTGAAGAGAAACTCAAAGAAGGCTGGAAAGGTTTTATAACAAAGGCAGGTACCCTAAAAAAAGAGACAGGTACAAAAAAAGATAAAGAAGGCGAATATGATGTTGTATATATAACATGCGAATTTGAAAAAACTCCTGTCGATGTAAAAATTGCCTTTAACAGCTCAAAAGAAATAAGCGGTTTATGGTTTCTTCCTGCTCAGAAAGAAGTAAAACCGGAGGAAGTAAAAAAAGGTGAAATTACCGATCTGGGAAAGAATTTTTTCAACCTGCTTTTAAAAGAAGATTTTAAAACAGCTGAGACCTATTTCGACAGTACGATGAAAAGTGCCCTTCCTGAAGTTAAACTTAAAGGAGCCTGGAAAACTCTTCTGGCACAGGCAGGAGCCTATAAAGGACAGAAAGGCATGAAAAAAGACACAGAAGCAGGTTTCGATGTTGTAATTATAAATTGCTCCTTTGAAAAAGCACCGATAGATGTAAAAATAGTGTTTAATAAAAGCAAAGAAATAAGTGGTCTCTGGTTTCTTCCCGGGAAATAGTCGTGAGTCGTGAGCTGTGAGTCGTGAGTCGTGAAGGGTGAAGAGTGAAAGGGATGCTTCCCCGTCACGCGTTACGCGTTACGCGTCACGATTATATTGAAAGGAGTTAATTTATGAAAAAATTTCTTCTCTTTATTTCTTTATTTATTATTTTAATCGGAATCTGTTGCGGACAGAGTCAAAAATCCTGCGAAGATCTGGCAAAAGAATTTGTTGATTTACTGGTAAAAGAACATTTTATACAGGCAGAAACCTGTTTTGACAGCACAGTAAAAGGATTAATGCCTGCAGATAAACTTCAGATAATCTGGAAAGAACTCCTGGCGGAAACAGGGCCTTTTAAAAAAGAGACAGGTATCAGAAAAGACAAAAAATCAGAATATGATATTATATATGTAACATGTGAATTTGAAAAAACTTCTCTGGATATTCAAATCGTTTTTAACAATAAAAAAGAGATAAGCGGTCTCTGGTTTCTTCCTCCCGGAACATCCCTCGAATATAAAATACCTGCCTATGTAAAACCTGAAAGTTTTACAGAGAAAGAAGTGACAGTGGGGGCAGGAGAA
>JBEHWO010000469.1:0-5178 GCA_040217695.1 Vulcanimicrobiota bacterium
GGAATTAGTGAAATTTCTTCTTAATAAAGGGGCGGATATTAATGCGAAAGATAAGAATGGAGGGACAGTTTTACACTGTGCTGCAGTATATGGATCAAAGGAATTAGTGGAATTTCTTCTCAATAAAGGTGCGGATATTAAAGCGAAAGATAAGGATGACAGGACAGTTTTACACTATGCTGCAGAAAATGGCTCAAAGGAATTAGTGGAACTGCTTATAAATAAAGGGGCAGATGTTAATGTTAAAGATAGTCAGGGGAAAACTCCACTGGCACTGGCAAAAGAAAATAAATACGATGATATCGTAGATATTCTCGTCAGGCACGGTGCTAAGTAGGATAATAAAAGGAGAAAGCAATGGTTAACAAAAAGTTCATACGTCTCTTATTAACGGGTATCTTTATCATAATGACTGCAGGTATTGTTATGGCAGGTGACATTTTCGATGCCATAAAATCAGGAGATCTGGCACAGGTAAAAAAATTATTCAGTGAAAATCCGGAGGTTATTAATGATGAAAATGCTGACGGAGAAATACCTTTTTTCTATGCGGCAAAGAACGGCAAAAAGGAAATAGTAGAATTTTTTCTGGCTGAAGGAGCAGATATTAACACTGTAAATGATTATTATGGCAAGACAGTATTACACTTTGCGGCACAGAGTGGCTCAAAGGAATTAGTGGAATTTCTTCTGAATAAAGGGGCGGATATTAACGCTAAAGGTAAAGGTCTGACAGTATTACACTATGCGGTAAAAAGCGGCTCAAAGGAATTAGTAGAATTCCTCCTCAATAAAGGGATGGATATTAATGCTAAAGATAGTTATAACGATATAGTTTTATACTATATGGCAAAAAGCGGATCAAAGGAATTTATAGAATTTCTCCTCAATAAACGTCACGGCATAACAGTTTTACAATATGCAGCTGAAAGCGGCTCAAAGGAATTGGTGGAATTTCTTCTCAATAAAGGAGCTGATATTAAGGCTAAAGATAATAATGACAGGACAGTATTACACTATGCTGCAGAAAGCGGCTCAAAGGAATTGGTGGAATTTCTTCTCAATAAAGGGACGGATATTAAAGCGAAAGATAAGGATGGCAGTACAGTTTTACACTATGCTGCAAAAAGCGGCTCAAAGGAATTAGTGGAATTTCTTCTCAATAAAGGAACGGATATTAAGGTTAAAAATAAGGATGGCAATACAGTTTTACACTATGGCGCAGGAAGCGGCTCAAAGGAATTGGTGGAATTTCTTCTCAATAAAGGAGCAGATATTAACGCTAAAGATAATTCCGGGAACACAATTTTACACTATGGCGCAGGCAGTGGCTCAAAGGAATTGGTGGAATTTCTTCTCAATAAAGGATTGAATATTAACGCTAAAGACATTCGTGGCGGTACAGTTTTAAACAATGCGATTATATGCAATAAATCAAAAGAATTAATAGAATTTCTCCTGAGTAAAGGGGCGAATATTAACGATAAAAATAGTGAGGGCACTACAGTTTTACACTATGCGCTTTTATACTATGTAGCCAATACTGGCTCAAAGGAATTAGTGGAACTTCTTGTGAATAAAGGGGCCGATATTAATTCTAAAAATAATGAAGGACTGACACCTTTACTCTATGCTATAGATAGAGGTTTATTACCAACAGCATTAACGATGAGTGACTTAACTAAAATAGTAGAATTTCTTGCGGCTAAAGGACTGGATATTAATACTAAAGATAATGGTGGCAGGACAGTTTTACACTATGCAGCAATGGGCGGCTCAAAGGAATTAGTGGAATTTCTTATAAATAAAGGGGCAGATGTCAATGTTAAAGATAATCGAGGGGAAACCCCACTGGCACTGGCAAAAGAAAGTAAATACGATGATATCGTAGATATCCTTGTCAGGAACGGTGCCAGGTAACTCTGGCAAATTACTGAAGTGAGAAGTGAAAAGTGAAAAGTCAGAAAACCTTATCTAATCTGGTTTATAACATATTAAAATATTAATTGCTTATGCTCAGGTCAGTAAGGTTATTGTCCTCGCGTCACGCGTCACGCGTTACGCGTCACGACTATAAAAGGTGAAAAACATGTTAAATGAACTATTACAGGCAGGCGTAATGACAGGCCTGTTAAATGCAGGCGTAAGGCTTTCCGCGCCATTTCTACTGGCTTCTACAGGTGAAATGTATTCCCAGAGAAGCGGAGTATTAAACCTGGGAGTGGAAGGCATAATGATGGTGGGAGCTTTTGTCAGTTTTTTCATAGCCTTTAAGACAGGCAATCTTTTACTTGCCCTGACAGGAGCAGTAATTACAGGTTTACTCTTCGGGCTTGTCATGTCTTTTGCAAGTATTACACTGAAAGGTGATCAGGAAATAAACGGCATAGGTATTTATATACTCGGCATGGGACTGTCAGGGTTGTTTTTTCGCCTGACTATGGGCTCAATAGCACAGACAAAAGGGTTCAGACCCTTCCCTGTGCCTTTACTCTCAAAAATACCTTTTACAGGAGAGATCCTGTTCAATCAGAACTGCATGGTCTATCTTGCACTTCTGCTGGTTCCTCTTTCCTGGTTCATACTCTTTAAAACCACATGGGGTTTAAAAATAAGAGCGGCTGGAGAAAACCCTCATGCCGCAGATTCTCTCGGAGTCTCCGTAGAAAAGACAAGATATATATGTGTAATAACAGGCTCAGTCCTTGCTGCTCTGGGAGGAGCATTTCTTACGATAGGACAGGAGGAAGCGGCCTTTGTGGATAACATAGCGGGAGGCAGGGGGTTTATTGCAGTGGCTCTTGTTTATTTCGGCAGATGGAATCCTTTCGGCATTATGGGAGGAGCATTTCTGTTCAGCATGATAGATGCCCTTCAGTTGAGACTTCAGGTATTGAATATCGGTATCCCCTATGAATATGCAGTTATGGCTCCATATATCATTACAATCCTTGCGCTTATCTTTGTAACAGGTAAGGCGAGAGGGCCTTCTGCTCTGGGGAAAGTCTTTGACAGAGAAGGATCGTGAGCAGAGAATTTATTTTATTACGGTTTCCACGATAAATATTTTATAATGTCTGGATTGGCGTCTGACTCCATATAAAAAAGCAATCAATGTTCTAATAATTCCCGGTTCAAAATATCCATAGTATCTTCTTTGATACCCATAGCATAAATTTTATTTTTAGATAATTTCTTGATTACATTTTCAGGTATATGAAAAGAAGCAAATATCGGGATCAACTCTTTTTCTGCATATTCCGGGAAATATTTGAAAAATGTTCCACTTTTAATGAGTTCAATAAATTCTTTAGCCTCTTCCGGTTTAGGATTGGATTTTGCTTCTACAAGAATTATTTTATCAGAATAGAGAGCTATAAGATCAAATTCTCTCTGTTCCGCATTATCAAGAGGATTATAAATTTTAGTTCTTGTATATATTCTACCATTCTTCAGGTTAAAGTATTTTTTAGCTATAAATTCGATATTAGGTATAACCATATCTTCAACCAGGGTACCTAACTTTTTAACAATCTTCTCCCATTGATTATTGATTTCTTTCTTCATCTCCCTGGTATCTTTATTCATCTGTAAAATTAATCCCTGAAACATTAATTGAGTCTGTTCCATTAAAGATTCCAATCTATCAACTCTTTCTTCTATAGCCGGCATAAATTATCACCTGCCTCTTAAAATTTCTTACTTTTTTATTAGTATATCATAAATATTATGACTTGAGCAAATAGATTAGAAAGTATCTATCAGGAAGGATTTTTGTTTTTCAAGAGAGAAATATAAAAAAAATTGATAGAGGAGGTTTTTTTATGTTCTTAAAAGTACAAACAATAGTATTATTCCTGTTAATAACAGTAACCTTTGTTCTGGCCCAGTCTGCTAAAGAGTGGAACGAGAAAGGAAAAGACCTTTATAAACAGGAAGAATATGAAGAAGCTATTAAATGTTACGATAAAGCTATAGAAATTGACCCCAAATATGTCGATGCCTGGAATAACAAAGGATGGACTTTATCCTGCTACGGTGAATATGAAGAAGCTATTAAATGTCATAATAAAGCTATAGAACTTGACCCCAAATATGTCAATGCCTGGAATGACAAAGGATGGGCTTTATACTGCCTTGATAAATATGAAGAAGCTATTAAATGTTATAATAAAGCTATAGAACTTGACCCCAAACATGTCAATGCCTGGTATAACAAGGGAGTGGCTTTAGAAAAACTTGGTAAATATGAAGAAGCTATTAAATGTTACGATAAAGCTATAGAACTTGACCCCAAATATGTCGATGCCTGGCTTGACAAAGCATGGCCTTTATGCAAACTTGGTAAATATGAAGAAGCTATTAAATGTTACGATAAAATTATAGAAATTGACCCTAAATTTACCTATGCCTGGTTCATCAAGGGTGTGAATTTATACTACTTCTCTGGTAAATATGAAGAAGCTATTAAATGTTACGATAAAGCTATAGAAATTGACCCCAAATTTATTGAGGCCTGGTATAACAAGGCAGGGATTTTATACGACTCCGGTAAATATGAAGAAGCTATCAAATGTATTGATAAAGCAATAGAAATTGAGGGGGAAAAAGCTTATAATATTTCATCCAAAGGACTCTTATTAAGCAAACTTGGCAAACAGGAAGAAGCCTTGAAATACTGTGACAGAGCTTTAGAACTTAGTCCGTACAGCCTGGATGGCTTGGAGAATAAAGGTCTCGTACTGGCTGAAGCAGGTAAATATGAAGAAGGATTAACATACTGTGATAAAGGCCTGGAAATTGATCCTGAAAATAAAAGTATCATGACTGCGAAAGGTGAGATTTTATATAAACAGGGTAAGTATGCAGATGCTATAAAATGGTTTGATAAAGCATTAGCAATAACCCCCGATTATATGAGAGCTAAAAAGGGAAAGGAAGAAGCTTTAAAATCTTTAGAAAAGTAAATTGAGAGTGAAAGGGAGGCAAAGATGTTGTCTGTTAAATTAACAAATATTTTACAACTCTTTATTCTGTTCTTCTGTATCTTCTCCATAAATTTTATTGTTCACCCTGAAGATATAAAGATCGGATATATCCGTAATATCACATCTATTGATCTGAACGGCGACGGGAAGAAAGAGCAGATTGTGACAAAAATTTACAAAATTAATGATT
>JBEHWO010000470.1:0-5170 GCA_040217695.1 Vulcanimicrobiota bacterium
TCCGATGTTCCATCGGGCCACTGGTCTTATGATGCAGTGCAGATACTTGAAGAAAAAGGACTTGTAGAAGGTTATCCCGATGGATTGTTTAAAGGCGACAGACCTATGACCCGTTATGAAATGGCCATGGTAGTGGCGAGGGTTGTAGCAAAACTGGAACAGGTTCAGGCCTCTATTCCGGAAATGCCAGATCTATCCATTTATGCTACGAAATCTGATATGGAGATATTGGATAAACTGCTCAAAGAATATAAAAAAGAACTGGATGCTCTCGGGGTAAGAGTCAGTAATATAGAAGAAACTATGGGAAAATTGACTGTCCGTGTACAGGAGCTTGAAAGAATTAAGCTGAGTGGAAATTTTAATACAACGGCTGTTGCCATCGGGCTTTCACCGAGGGCAAATAATACTACCGGGCCCGGTACGCCTGCCAGCGGAAGTTCATCTTTCAGTTCCATATCAAATCCTCCCGGTGGACCGTCAGGGCCGGGTCTGCAGTATGGTTCAGATGAATATTTAGGCGGTTTCAGACTATATCAGGGTGTTGCTGTTATGTCAGAATTAAATCTGAATGTAGCGGCAAAAATTGCCGATAAGGTTAAAGCCGGCGGTAATCTGGAAGCTTACAGTACTTTTGGTGAAAAAGGCATCTCTGATATGTGGGGGCTTATTCCTCCTTACAGCAGTACAGGCAGACAGCCTACCTATGATCTTCATTTTCAGGCAAATTTATCAAGCCTCTGGTTTGATACAGACGGTGACTGGGATGTTACAGGCAAATACGGTGATTATACTGTAAGTAAAGTTTCTTCCAGTTTATTTGTCGGGCCAAGAGCACTTTATGCCTATGGAGGCACAATAAGGCTTCCTCTGAATGGTCTTAATTTTTCCGGAAATCTTTATAAAGCAGTAGATTTTGAAGCTTTTACAGCTTATAATATAAACTCTACCCAGGGATTTTTGAATCCTGACAGAAGTAATACCGGAAGTCTTTATCTATACGGTAATGCCGATCACAGACATCCTCTGAGTAATCCTACATGGTATCCTCTTGCAGTTCCTTATAATGACGGAGCAGGTTCTTCTCATTTTCTGAGTTACGGCCAGGTAGATAGAGGTATGTATGATAATCATATGCAGGGTTTCTGGGTTGGCCGTACGTTCTGTGACGACAGAGCTCATATTGAAGGTGCCTATTTAAGAGTTTATGAAAACTATGCATCACATCCAGACGTATTTGGAGTAGGAATTGCTCCGAAAGATACCAATTATTTTGGTGTCAATGGTTATTATATATTCGGTGATGATATAAAAATAAAGGTTCTTGGAGAATTTAATCAGACCAGATTTGACTATAATCTTCTGGATAATAGTAATAGCAGTCATGCCGGAAGTTTCTTCAGTGCCGGTGCAGAAGCTGATTTTGGAGGCAATGTTAAGGTTTACGGTAAATTCTTAAGAATTGATGCCAATTATGATCCTTTCAGCTTTCACAGAACATGGGAAAAAGGTTACGGAGATGGCCTCCATGCACAGAAGTGCTGTTCTTCCTGGAAATACGGACTTCTTGCAAATCCTACAAGATCAGGAGAACTATTGCCAAACAGAACAGGTATTGATATAGGTGCAGACTGGACTGTAGGTGAGGAAAAAGAAGGTCATATTTATGGAGATTTTACCTATTTAAAACAGTTAGTGCCAACACAGATAACAAATGATGAAAATTCTTTTCAGAAATATGATATGTTAAATCCTCTTTATTTCAATCAGTATAATTCAGCCGCTTTTGTGCCCGGAGTAATAGGTGCCAATATTTATGGAAATCAGGACATGATTTTTACTGATAATGATTCTGCTAAAGGTGATACTTATATATTTGAAATTGCCGGTCATTACAGATTTGGTAAAAATCTTCATGTATGGGCAGATTATGAAAGATATAATTTTAAACGTGATTTTGCTACAGTTCATACTACCAGTACAGGCATACCTTTTACAAAATATGATGTTCATTTTAATTATCTTTCTACAGGTGCTACTTATGATATTACTGATAAACTTTCTGTTCAGGGTAATTTTGCTTATGTATCAAATGGTGGAGAGAAAAATGGTGCCAGTGTTGACTGGAAGCAGTTTATTCCGGGCTGTGGTATAAAGTATGATTTCAGTGCCAATACTCATATACTTCTGGATTATAAATATTATTCCTATTCTGATGATGCGACTTCTGTAGCAGGGGCAAATGATTATGCTGGCAGTAAATTAATGACCAGGCTGGTAATAAATTTCTAACATTTTTGAGATCTAATTTCGAAAAGGGCTGTTTGAAAACAGCCCTTTTTTATTTTAATATGATTTTATAGCTCCCGTTCATCATTATACAGGAGTTACGCATTTTGTCATTGCGAGGAGCTGAGCGACGAAGCAATCCCAACAGTTTCTACTGTAATAATGGGATTGCTTCGCTTCGCTCGCAATGACTGGTTCTTCTGTATTTTGTGCGTAAGTCCTGATTATAGTAATTCTAAAACGAAAAGTCTCAAAGTATTTATTTATATGAGAATCGTAACGCGTAATGCGTGACGGGAGGAATGATTTTATTATATGATTATGCTCAGATCAGTAACACAACCTGTGTTAATTTGTGTGACATTTTTCAGAAGTGTGCCGTCTCGGTTGTGTGACAATGTTACATGTTCTTTTAGGATTTTAAATCTTTTATTTTCAAAGAAATTATTTTTTCCTTTAATATGACTACTTTTTTTTACTTATTTTGATTGAGTGGTATATGTGGCACATATACTGCTTAAATAATATACGTAATAGTTTTGTGAAAGAGAGAGGCGTAAGATTATGGATGAAATAGAGAATAAACCAAAATTTTGCCCCTTTATAAATGATAATTATGAAGAATGTTACTGTAATGATTTAAAGAGTCAGAATATTGAAACAGTAATATATTACTGCGGCCAGAACTACAAATTATGTAATATATATAAACATATATGCCAGAAAAAGAAACAAGAAGAGAAAGGCTGTGAGAGCTGTGAACAATCTTGATATATTTACGAATACATTTAAAGAAGAAGCCTATGAACTTTTATCTGAACTGGAACAATCTCTCCTTATACTGGAGGAAGAACCGGAGAACTCAGATCTTATAGCCCGTATTTTCCGTGCAATGCATACCCTTAAGGGATCTGGGAATATGTTCGGTTTTGTCAATATAGGCAGATTTACTCATAATATAGAAACCGTATTTGACAGGGTTCGAGACGGAAAAGTTTCCGTTACAAGGGAACTTATAGATCTTACCCTTTCTGCCTGTGATCAGATAAGAACTATGCTTGAAGATAAAGAACCCGGTATTCCGAGAGATGATGATAGATGTATGGAAATTTCTTCCTTTTTTAAAAAATTTCTCCCTGAAGAGGAAAGTAAGGTAAAAGAACCATCTGATAAAGTTTCTACTGAAGAAAAGCAGAAACATGTCACTTACAGAATCAGTTTTCAGCCGGGACGGGATGTGTTTAATTATGGTACTAACCCCATTTATTTACTTGACGAACTGTATGAGATGGGGTCTTGTACCGTTACGGCAAAAAGAGAACATATTCCCGACCTGGAAGATTATAATCCCGAAGCATGTTATACGGGATGGGATATAATTCTGAATACAGACAAAGATATAAATTCCATAAAAGATGTTTTTATCTTTATAGAAGATGATTCGGACCTGAATATAGAGATTCTTGACAGAGAAGAATCTGATCTTTTTGAACCGGTTAAGGTTCATGAGACAGAAGATAATAAAGATGAGAGTCAGTTAGAAATACAGGAGGAAAAGAAACAGGTAGAAAGATCTGCTGAAGTTTCTCCGGAAAAAATAAAAGATGGCCCTGTAAAGCGTCAGGATGAAGGAGTTACAAGTATTCGAGTGCCATCGGAAAAACTGGATAAACTGGTAAATCTTGTAGGAGAGATTGTTATCAATCAGGCACAGGTTTTTCAGGCAGTAAGCGATATACAGGATCTGGCACTGAGGGCATCTGTAAAGAAAATGGAAAATCTGATTGTAGACCTTCGTAATATGACCCTCAATATAAGAATGGTTCCTATTGGTACAATTTTCGGTAAATTCCGCCGCCTCGTAAGAGACCTTTCAAAAGACCTGGGAAAGGAAGTGGAATTGATAACAGAGGGAGATGATACGGAACTGGATAAAACAGTTATAGAAAGGCTTCAGGATCCTCTTGTCCATCTCATAAGAAATTCTATGGATCATGGCATAGAAGACCCGGCAGAAAGAAAGAGAAAAGGTAAGCCAGGCGGGGGGAAAATTTATTTGAGAGCCATCCATTCAGGAGCAGAGGTGCTTATAAAAATAAGCGATGACGGGAAAGGACTTCGGAGAGAACCTATATATGCCAAAGCTCTCAGCAAGGGGCTGATTACTCCCGGAAAAGAAATGTCTGAAAGTGAAATATATAATTTAATATTTCTCCCAGGTTTTTCCACTGCAGCACAGGTAACGGATGTGTCAGGCAGAGGCGTCGGTATGGATGTGGTGAAGAAAACAATAGATGCTCTAGGAGGAGCGATTGAAATAGAGAGTAAAGAAGATCTCGGCACAGATATTACTCTGAAGCTTCCGCTCACTCTTGCCATAATAGAAGGACTTGTGGCAAGCATAGATGACGATTATTTCGTATTTCCTCTCTCTGCCGTGGAAAGAAATGTGGAACTTACTGCTACCGATATAGAGAGAGCCCATGGCAGGCATATAGTAAAGGTCAGGGATCAGATAATTCCTTATATTAAATTACGGGAAACCTTCAATATAAAACCCAATGATGCCATAAACAGAGAACAGATAGTAATAACCCGTATGAACGAACATAAAGTCGGGTTTGTCGTGGATAAGGTTATAGGCACACAGCAGACTGTAATAAAATCTTTAAACAGGGTGTTTCAGAAGGTGAGACTTTTCTCGGGAGCTACGATACTCGGAAACGGCCGGGTCGCCCTCATACTGGATGTTATTCAACTGATAAAAGATGGAGAAATACAGAATCTTTTATATGATAAAAGAAAATTTTAAAAAAAAGGAGGGATAAACCCTGTTTTTCTTTCAGAGAAAATTCAGGGGGAAGATTATGAAGATAATAGA
>JBEHWO010000471.1:0-5162 GCA_040217695.1 Vulcanimicrobiota bacterium
CGTCACGCGTCACGCGTCACGCGTCACGCTCAGAAAATTCTATAATAATAGACGGTTAATAACACCCGTCACGCGTCACGCGTCACGCGTCACGCTCAGAAAATTCTATAATAATAGACGGTTAATAACACCCGTCACGCGTCACGCGTCACGCGTCACGCCTGTAAAGAAAGGTGGCTAATTATGAAAGAATTAAAAGAAAAGATAAATCAGGCAGTTGCTTCCATAAGGAGTAAAACCTCACTCGTTCCCGAAGTGGGACTTATTCTCGGCTCAGGTCTCGGTGTTCTTGCAGAGGAAATAGAAGAAAAAGTGGTTATAAAATACAGTGACATTAAGAATTTCCCTCTTTCTACGGTAGAAGGTCATGCAGGTGCTTTTGTTACAGGAAAACTTGAAGGTAAAACAGTTATTGCCCAGCAGGGAAGACTTCATTATTATGAAGGCTACCCAATGAAAGACATTACCCTTCCTGTGAGGATTATGAAAGCTCTCGGCGTGAAAATGATCATAGTTACAAATGCGGCAGGTGGCATTAATCCCGATTTTGTGGCAGGAGATTTGATGATCCTGGAAGATCATATAAACCTTATGGGTTATAATCCTCTTATAGGTGTAAATGATCCCGAACTGGGGCCGAGATTCCCTGATATCTCCCAGGTTTATAATAAAGATTTCAGAGAACTGGCATTTAAAATTGCAGAAAAACTGGGACTTAAACTTCAGCACGGTGTTTATGTGGCAGTAAGCGGCCCTTCCTACGAAACAAAGGCAGAAGTAAAGTACATGCGCATGATAGGCGGAGATGCAATAGGTATGTCTACCGTTACAGAAGCTATAGTGGCGGGTCATTCGGGCATACCATGTCTTGGTATATCCTGTATAACAAACTGTATAGATCTGGTTTCGGATAAAAAACTTACCCATGAAGAGGTTATTGAAGTAGGTAATGCCACAATTCCTAAATTCTCTAAACTTGTGAAAGAAATCATCAAGGAGTTGAAATTCTCATGAGAATGGTTGATCTCATATTAAAAAAAAGAGACGGAGAGAGCCTCACAAAAGAAGAAATAGAATTTATAATCAAAGGCACAACAGATGATACGATACAGGATTATCAGCTTACGGCATGGCTTATGGCAGTATATTTCCGCAATATGACGGAAGATGAAGTTGTTAATCTGACCATGTCCATGCTTGAATCGGGAGAGAAAATAGATTTGACTTCTATTGAAGGTGTAAAGGTTGATAAACACAGCACAGGCGGTGTGGGAGACACTACTACCCTGGTTCTTGCTCCTCTGGTGGCGGCGGCAGGCATACCTGTTGCCAAGATCTCAGGCCGCGGCCTGAGTCATACGGGGGGAACACTGGATAAACTTGAGTCTATTCCCGGTGTTACTACATCAATAGAACTGGAAGATTTTATAAAACAGGTAAAACATATAGGTGTTGCAGTGGCAGGTCAGACTGCAAATTTAACTCCTGCAGACAAACGTCTTTATTCCCTGAGAGATGTTACGGGAACCGTAGACAGTATTCCTCTCATTGTTGCCAGCATAATGAGCAAAAAAATAGCTTCCGGTGCCGATTGCCTCGTACTTGATGTAAAGGTCGGAAGCGGCGCCTTTATGAAGAAAGCAGACGATGCAAGAATACTTGCACAGTCTATGGTGAAGATTGGAACCCTTATGAAGAGGAAGGTTACTGCACTTTTAAGTGATATGGATCAGCCTCTGGGGATGGCTATCGGGAACGCCATTGAAGTTCAGGAAGCTTTTGAGATTCTCAGAGGCGAAATTACAGGTGGACCTCTGAAAGAAGCGTCTCTCACCCTTGGTGCCCATATGTTATTGCTTGCCGGTGCATGCAGTGATATTACAGAAGGAAAAGAGAAACTTCAGGAACTTATTTCCAACGGCATGGGCGCAAGGAAAATGGAACAGCTTATTGAAGCACAGCATGGCAACCCGAAGGTAGTGGAAGACCCCTATTTACTTCCTCAGGCTAAATATGTTTCTTCCGTTCTGGCTCCTTCAGGCGGTTATCTTCAGAGCGTAAATGCCGAAGAGGTAGGAAGATCTGCTATGATACTTGGAGCAGGAAGGGAAAAGAAATTTGATAAAATAGATCCTGCAGCAGGATTATGGCTTAAAAAGAGAATAGGTGATAAACTGGAAAAAGGAGATCCTATTGCAGTAATACATTCAAATGATAAGGAAAAAACCGAAGAAGCAAAGAAATGCCTTCTGGAAGCATATAAAATAGGAGAGGAAAAACCGGAAGAGAAACCTCTTTTTATAGATATTATAACAGGTCAGTGAGAATATTTATATGAGAATCGTAACGCGTAACGCGTGACGGGAGGAACAAGTTCTCATATCTGGTTGTGACCGAACCGGTCATGGTTGTTAGTGAGAATATTAGTGAGAATATTAGTGAGAATATTATGGAAGAATTTATACTTTCTCCTGAAGATTTAACAGACGGAAAAATCTGGCTGGTGAAGCTTGTCTATCTGAGTTCCCTTGTGGAAACACCTGCAGAAGCCAGAAGACTTATTTCACAGGGATTTGTTACTGTTGACGGACAGAGATTTCTGGATGTGAATGAACATATTGCCGTTAAAGATGGCATGACTCTTGGAGTCGGAAGATTTTCTTTTTGTAAAATAAAAATCTTACATGCCTGAGGTGTGATTTTCTATGAAGAAATTACTTCTTTTATTTCTTGTATTTCTTTTTATAATACCATCAGTTCTCGCAGGAAGTAAATTAAAAGACTACAATACTCTTGTAATATACATAAAAAATCAGGAATATAAAGGTAAGAAATTTTTGCATGAAGATGGTATGATCTATGCTTCTGCCGGTGATCTTCGTAAGATTTTGAAATTTGAGTATAAATATGACAGAGAGAAAAAACTTTTATATGTTAATGATGCCCCCTATGAATATGCTTATATATTGAAAGGACAGGAAGTATATGTTCCTCTGACAACCTTCTGTACTTTTCTCGGTTACTATCCGACCTATACCGAATGGTCAAATACTCTCGACATATCTACAAGGGAGATTAAAGAGCCAGATTCTGTCCCTTCTGTTCCTGCAAAGACTGTAGACGGTGCTAATTATATTCTTTATATTCCGTCAGATCTTGACAGTAGTAAGAAATATCCGCTTGTTATCGCTCTGTCACCTGATGCAAATGCGGCGGGGCTCATAGATTTCTGGAAGGATATAGGAGAAACCTATAAAATGATAATAATTGCTTCCAAAGAATACAGGAACGGACAGGATATGGAACCTCCCATAAAGAGTATGGCAAATACCGTAAAGAGCTTCTTCGGCACCTATCCCATAGATGAGAAAAGGATAATAGCTACAGGTATGTCCGGCGGCGGTATGGGCTCTCATGCCTTTTCTTTTTTATATCCTGACCTTATAAGAGGTATTATAGTAAATACAGGTATGATGCATGAAGAATTTGCAAAAGAGCAGGCCAGTTATCCCGGCGGCAAAATAGCCGTATTTCTTGCCAGTCCTGCTGATTTTCGTTATGATGAAATGAAAAGGGACAGAGCTTTTCTCGAAGGTCTCGGATGGAAAACAAACTGGATAGAATTTGAAGGAGGACATGTAGTGGCACCTGTATCTGTATATCATCAGGCTGTCAGATGGATAAAGGATCAGATGTAATAACTGTTTGAGTAGAAAGCTAAAAAAATAGAAATGAGGTAATATGTATGAAAATGAAAAAGTTTCAGAGAGGTGTGGCGGAAACAACTATTATGGCCCTGAGTTTCCTGATAATCTGCCTCGGATTGTCTATAATGGGTGTGAGGAATTATTATCTTCTGTCAAATTATAAATCGGAAACATTTAAGGCTATTCCGTCTGATGTGGATGTTTATGCAAATATCAATTTTTATCCTGTTATATGGCAGTTAGAACATACAAAATCAGGAGAAGAAACTCAGGAAATAAAAGACCTGAAAGAACTGCTTGGAATATTTCAGAGTAAAAGCAGAATTAACGTGGAAGAAGATCTGTTATCCTGGATGGAAGCCGATCTGTCTTTCGGTATTTTTAAATCGGAGAATTTATATAGATATATAAAGGCAGCGAGAAAACTGGATAAATGCAAACATGATCTTTATTCTACAGGAAATGCCCTTGAAATGTATTATGAAGTAAATAAATCATATCCGAAAGAATTGAAAGAGCTCATACCTGATTATATGGAAAAACTTCCTCTCTGCCCTTCGGAAGGGAAATATGAATATAAAACGGAACAGCAAAATCAGGCCTTTCTTTTAGAGTGCTGTGAAAATGCCCATGTAGAGGCAGGTCTTGCAGGAAAAAACCCTTCTTACAGAGGCGAAAAAGGTAAAGGACATATGATTGATTCTCATAGAGAGCTCCCTTCAAATGCGTTACCTGATGTGCTTCTGGTTACAAAGGTGAAGAATGTGGCCGACGCAGAAGCTTTTATTGCTAAAATCGGAGGAGATGGAAAGATTTCTTCCGTAGAATATAAAGGGACTAAAATTAACTCTTTTGAAAAGGAACTGTTTTTCTGCTTTACAGATACCTTTCTTATTATTTCAAATAATGAGGATACAGTAAAAAAATCTGTAAATACTCTCAAAGAAGATCAGGATAATATAACAAAAAATAAACTTTTTTCGAAGTTTATGGAAAAAAAGCCCGAATACTGCCTTTCTTCACTTTTTATCAATCTGGAACATATATTAAGCCCTGTTGCTAAAGATATTACAAAGGAGCCGCTCAATAAAATACTTCCTCCCGCTATAAAAGCTTTCAGGAGTTATTCCGTAGCATTTTCCGGTTCCGGAAGAGGAATGAAAATGGATACTTATCTTAATATTGATAAGGAAAGTGACAGTCCTGTAATAAAAATTATTCTTGATAAAAACAGGGAACAATCGTCAGGTCTCAAAATTATTCCTGATGATATGTCAATGATTGTTACGAGTTCTGATCTGAAAAGCGGTCATGAAATAGGAAGGGAATTTATGAAATCTTTTCCTGATATGGAAGAAAAATATAAAAAACTTAACCAGATGGTCGGCCTTCTTACACAGTTAGATATTGATAAGGATATAATAGATAACATATCAGGTGATTTGACTGTGGCTA
>JBEHWO010000472.1:0-5150 GCA_040217695.1 Vulcanimicrobiota bacterium
GCTATCAATTTTAATATTATAAATCTCCTGGCTTTGCCTGCCTGGTGCTCCTCCGAAAAAAATCTAAACTGGAACAGGCATATTTGTTAGAGCTTACATCATGCCACTTTGCATTATATTTTATTTAAATAGACTTGTGCCACCGTGATATTTTTTTCTCCGGAGCACCAGGCAGTCAAAGCACTATAGTTGATAGCTAAATGGTATAACGCGTAACGCGTGGCGGGAGGAAGACTTTTATTAAATGCTTATGCTCAGGTCAGTAATAGAAACGAATAAATGATTGATATGGGATGGCATGTGAATTCTGCACATATTATTCAATCATGTCCATTTCTCTGAATAAATTCAATCTCTCCTGTGCTTCTTCTTCTGGAAGTCTTTCTATGGCAAATCCGGCATGAATAAGAACATAATCTCCCTGTTTCACATCTTCCAGAAGATCCAAACGTGTTTCAATTTTCATGCCTGATATGTCTACAATACCTTTACTTTCCTGTATTTCCAGGACTTTACCGGGAATGGCAAGACACATATTATCACCACCATTTATTCGTGACGCGTCACGCGAGGATTATTCGCATTTTTAATTGTTCAATGGAATGTATTTCTTTTCATGATGGCTTTTTCCTTCTTTTTCACTCACATAAAAGGGATTCCGACAGAGCCGGCAAATTATACATGAGTGATTTGTGAAGGGTGAAAAGTGAGTGGCAGGGGCGAATGTGTTCGCCCAATACCCGGTGAGAACAAGCATCACGCATCACGCGTCACGCGTCACGATTAAATTAGAGGTTTTAAACAATGATTTCCAGTGCTATAATAAAAATTCAGGGAGTAGTCCAGGGTGTAGGATTTCGTCCTTTTATTCATAAACTGGCTGCAAACAGCAACCTGTCCGGCTATATCCTTAACTGTCCCGAAGGGGTTTTTATAGAAGTAGAAGGCTTTAGAGATAATATAGAAGATTTTTACAGAGATATAAGAAAGAGAAAACCTCCTGCATCAAGAATAATAGACACTACAATTAAATATCAGCCTCTGAAAGACTTTAAAAATTTTACTATAAAAAAAAGCAGGACGAACGGGCGTAACGCTATGTTTATATCTCCCGATCTTGCCATATGTCATGACTGCAGAAGTGAACTTGGCGATACAAATGACAGAAGACATGAATTTCCGTTTATAAACTGCACTAACTGCGGCCCCCGGTACACAATAATAAAAGAGATACCATATGACAGACCTCTTACTACTATGAAGAATTTTATCATGTGCCCTCTCTGCCGGAAGGAATACGAAGATATAGAAGACAGAAGATATCATGCCCAGCCTGACTGCTGTTCCGCCTGTGGTCCATCCCTTATATGGTATACCGGTGATATTGAAGACAGAGAAAAACCTTTAGAGAAAGCCTGTAATGCTTTAAAAGACGGAAAGATCATTGCCATGAAAGGTCTGGGAGGATTTCACCTGGCCTGTGATGCCAGGAAAGATGAAGCAGCAAAAACCCTGAGAAAGAGAAAAGAAAGACCGGCCAAACCTTTTGCCATAATGTTTCCGAACATTGACATATTAGAAAATTATGCCTTTATCACAGAAGAAGCAAAAGAACTGCTCACAGGCTCCATAAGCCCCGTAGTAATGTTAAAGAAAAAAGAAAACACAGATCTTTCGGAAGAAATATGTCCGGGACTTGCCCATATCGGCTGCATGCTCCCCTATACCCCTCTCCATGAAATACTGTTCAGAAAAGGAAATTTCAAAGCACTCATTATGACAAGCGGTAATCTTCAGGATGAACCGATACAGATAAATAACGATGAATGCAGAGAAACGCTGAAATATATTGCTGACGGTTTTTTGTTTCACAACAGGGATATTGCCAGAAGGTGTGATGATTCTGTCGTAAAACAGGTAAACAGGAATTTTCAGATTATAAGAAGAGCAAGGGGCTATACGCCACTGCCCGTAAAATTAAATTTCTCTCCTGAAAAAGATATTACAATTCTCGCCTGCGGCGGAGAACTAAAAAATACTTTTTCCATATATAAAGACGGATTTGTTTTTTTAAGTCCTCATACAGGAGATCTGAATAATTTAGAGACCTTTTCTTTTTATGAAGAAACAATAGAACATTACTGTTCACTTTTCAACATAAATCCTTCGGTTATAGCATATGATATGCATCCTTCTTATCTTTCTACCGGCTATGCTCTGAAAAGAGAAGTAAAAGTCAAAATTCCCGTTCAGCATCATCATGCCCATTTTGCCTCCTGTATGTCAGAACATGGTGTGAAAGAAAAATCCATAGGAGTCATATTTGACGGTACAGGATACGGTGCAGACAAGAAAATCTGGGGAGGAGAATTTTTCGCAGGAGACTGTAAAGAAGTGGAAAGAGTGGCCCATCTGAAATATTACCCCATGCCGGGAGGCGATATGGCTGCAGTGGAAGGTTACAGAATGGCAATTTCATATCTTTATCCGCTCTTCAAGGGAGAAATAGAGACTCTGTTCTCCACAGAAGAAAACTCCGGGAATATAATAAATCTCATTAAAAGTAATATAAACTGTCCTGAAACATCCAGTATGGGAAGATTCTTCGACGGAATTGCTTCCATTACAGGGTTACGGCACAGAGCCACCTATGAAGGGCAGTGTGCGATGGAACTTGAAGCCATAGCGGCAGAAGATATAAACAGTTACTATCCTTTTTCTCTGGAAGAAGGAGAGACTTTAATTATAAATCCTGAGCCGTTATTTTATTATCTCCTGGAAGATATAAAAAAACGCATAGAAAGACCGGTAATATCTGCAAAATTTCACAATTCAATTGTTGTAATGATAAAAGACATATGTAATAAAATGAGGAAGCTTTATAATCTAAAAAATGTTATACTTTCAGGAGGAGTTTTTCAGAATTCCTATCTTTCTGTAAGAACTGAAAAAATTCTTCTGGGAAGCGGATTCAATGTATATCAGAATATGGAAATTCCGCCGAATGACGGAGGGATTTCTATGGGACAGATAGCGGTGGCGTATAGTAAAGTGAGTCGTGAAGAGTGAAGAGTAGGGGCGAACAGTGTTCGCCCGGTACCGGTAAAACACGCATTACGCATTACGTATCACGCGTCACGATTATAGCGTCACGATTATAAAAATCTGGAGATGTATAAATGAGTAATAAAATGATTGAAGAATATATAGAAAAGATAAGAAATCTTTCGGAAAAGATTCGTGACGGAAAAATATCTTTCATGGAGGTCTGCGGTACCCATACTATGGCCATATCCAGATCAGGCATAAGGGATATATTGCCGGAAAACATAAACCTCATCTCAGGTCCCGGATGTCCCGTATGTGTCACATCACAGGGAGATATAGACAGAATGATTAATATTACAGACAGACATGATGTAATTATAACGACCTTCGGTGATATGATAAGGGTTCCCGGGAGCAGCAGAAACAGCCTGGAAAGAAAAAAAGCGGATGGTGCCGACATAAGGATCGTGTACAGTCCTGTTCAGGCGGTGGATATAGCAGAAAAAAATCCCGATAAAAAAGTTGTTTTCCTTGCAGTAGGATTTGAAACAACAGTACCGGCAATTGCCGGTGCAGTTCTTGAAGCGGAGAAGAAGAAAGTAAATAATTTCGCTCTTTATCCTGCCAATAAAGTAATAGCTCCTGCCATGAAAGCTCTTGTTACAGACAGGCAGATTGGAGTAAAAGGATTTATCTGTCCCGGTCATGTAAGTGTTATAACAGGCTCAGGCATATATGAATTTCTTGCACGGGACTACGGGATTCCATGTGTAATAGCCGGGTTTGAACCGGCAGATATCGTTATAAGTCTCTACGGACTTCTTCTTCAATTATATGAGAAAAGATCGGAAGTGGAAATAGAATATTCTCCCTGGGTCAGACCTGAAGGCAACGTGAAGGCAAGAGAAATAACATATAAAATATTTAAACCCTGCCATGCACGGTGGAGAGGAATAGGAATTATAGAAGACAGCGGCCTTACACTGAAAGAAGAATTTTCTCATAGAGATGCAACAAAACTTTACGGAGAAGAAATAGCCGATGTGCCGGAACCGGCAGGATGCAGATGCGGAGAAGTGCTTAAAGGACTTATAAGACCTTCTGAATGTGAACTTTTCAGGCATGTATGCACACCTGTAAACCCTGTGGGGCCATGTATGGTTTCTACGGAAGGAAGCTGTTCCGTTTATTATAAATATAGTGAAGAGTGAAGGGTGAATGGTGAAGAGTGAAGGGTGAAGGGTGAAACTGCCCATTGCGCGTGACGCGTCACGCGTTACGCGTCACGATTATAGACCCCTGTGGTCGCCCGGTACCGGTAAAATACGCATTACGCATCACGCATTACGCGTCACGACTATATGGAGGTTTAAAAATGGAAAAAATCTTACTTGCCCACGGCGGGGGCGGAGTTCTTACAGATAATTTAATAAAAGAGGAAATATTAAAAAAACTGGGTAATAAACTTCTTATACCTCTTGAAGACAGTGCGGTATTTTCTATAGGCAGTAAAAAACTTGCCTTTACGACAGATTCTTTTGTAGTAAAACCTCTGTTTTTTCCGGGAGGAGACATAGGAAAAATATCCGTATGCGGTACTGTAAACGATCTGTCCGTATCAGGTGCCACTCCCCTCTATCTATCACTGGCTCTCATAATAGAAGAAGGATTTTCCATTGAAAATCTTAAAAAAATCATAGACTCCATTGAAAAAACAGCCGGAGAAGCAGGTGTTACTGTCATTACAGGCGATACAAAAGTAGTGGAAAAAGGAAGCGGAGATGAAATATTTATAAATACTGCAGGCATAGGTGTAATCGAAGATGATCACAATCTGACACTGGCGGGAGCAAAAGAAGGAGATAAAATCATCATAAACGGATATATAGCAGATCATGGAATTTCGGTAATGCTGCAGAGAAGCGGCATAGCAGTGGAATTACCGATAGAAAGCGATGTAGCTCCTCTCAATGGTCTGGTAAAAGATATATTAAAATCATCGAAACACATCAGATGTTTCAAAGATCCTACCAGAGGAGGAGTGGCGGGAGCGTTGAACGAAATTGCCATTGCATCATCTCTTGGCATGGTAATATATGAAA
>JBEHWO010000473.1:0-5129 GCA_040217695.1 Vulcanimicrobiota bacterium
AGATAGAAAATTTAATTAATTAATTTTTTTGCCGATAATAAAAGTGAAGAGTGAATAGTGAGTGGTGAATAGTATGGATATGTTATTAAATTTCATATATGCCATAAATCAAAAAGATAAACAATATGTACCTGTAAAGGAAACAAATCAGAGTCTTACAGAATATTTCGGAGACAGGACTCTGCGGGGACGTGTCACAGATATATCGGGAGAGAATGCCGTTATAAGCTTTCCCGGAAAAAACCTTGCAGTAAGGATGCTTGCTCCTCTCGACCTGGGACAACTGGTAACAGTCAGATTGAAAGAAACAGGGCCCGACCAGTTAACACTTCAAATTCTTTCAGACAAAGGGGAAAACAGGTTTGTACAGTTACTGGACAGAAATCCTGAAAGTGTGGTAAAAGATCTTAATATGAAACAGAGTTCTCAGACTATGTCTCTCGTGAAAAATGCCATGAATTACGGACTTCCTCTGGAAAGGAATTTTCTTGAAAAAGCTCTGAACATCTTCCGGGAAACAGGTGGAGATATGTCTCAGGATATGGATATTATAGCTTTTATGAAACTTAATAATCTGCCCATGTCAAAAGAAATATTTTCATTGCTCAGGAATTTTAAAGAAAACCCTCTCCCTCTGAGTGAAAGGCTGGATACACTGGGTAATAACCTGAAACAGTTAACTGAGAAACAGGATGGAAATGAATTGAAGAAAACTGCTGAAAATCTTATAAAACTTCTGGACACTATTCCTTTGAAAACAGATACGGGTAAAGATGAAATCGCATCTTCCCTGAAAAATATAATAAAAAATGTTTATACACCGCCGGAAAAACATCTTTCATCTTTGATTAAACATACGGAAGAAAATCAGGGAGGAAAAGAATTTATTGTGAAACATCTTTCAACTGAAACAGGGAAAGAAATTCCGGCTGAAAAGGATGTTGCAGGGAAAACTCTTTCTCAGTCAGTTAAAAATACGACAGGAAATCAGACAGGATATGATGTGAATAATCTGAAGGCCAGTCTCCAGGAAATAGTGATTTCTAAAAACTTTCAATTCAATATTGAAGAATTAAAGAAAAATCTTATACTGGAATTAAAAGAGTTGCTCAATGATCTTGAAATAGAGGACATGAAGATTGTACTTAAAGAAAAACTTGGCAACAATGCCGGAGTCGATGAAATTATTAATTATATCAAAGGAGATAAACATATTGATTTAAAAACGTTATTGAAAAATAATAATTTATTTGATTTGAATAATATGGATGAAGAAACGGTGGAAAAACTTCTTTCGAAAAAATTGGATTTAAAAGACTATATAAAAAATCTGACTCATGAAGACAGAAAAGCGGAAAATCTTGTTTATGATACGAAATCAAATCTGATGAAATCGAGTGAGGAGAAAATTTCCAGGGCCATAACATCTACACTGGATAATATAGATAATCTTTATATGACAATGAAAAATAAATCTACATCTTTCGGAGAATTGCCATATATATCATTACCGCTACCTCTTGTTATTCAGGATCAGCTCAAAGGCGGAGAATTAAGAATATATAAAAAAAATCCGGAAGGAAAGAAACCTCTGCCACTTAAAGAAATAAGGATTGATCTTCTCCTGGAAACCCTGACTATGGGACCGGTAGAAATAACCGTTCAGAGTAAGGGGAATCTGAGTGATTGTAAGATAACTGTTACAGAAGAAGAAATAAAGGAGGTTTTTGAAAAAAATCTGGATGAATTAAAGGAATCACTTAAAAAATTTAATGTAACTTCTTTGACCTGTACAAAGGGTGATGTGGATTTATCACCACCTCCTCTTGTACCTGCCGTACCGAAAGAAAAGGTAATAAGAACTATAGATGCGAAAATTTAGTCGTGAGTCGTGAGTCGTGAAAAGCAGGGGCGAACCATTGTGTCTGCCCGGTGAAAGGTGAGCAGGGTTCTTACTGACCGGAGCACAGGCATGTAATAAAGATTTTCCTCCCGTCACGCGTTACGCGTCACCTGTTACGCGTAACGAGAGTAAATAACTCAATAAAAGCCCTGAAATGAAATACTATGGAACAGAATAAGAAAAAATTGAAAGCTGTTGCAGTTAAATATGATCCTGATGCAGAAGGCGCCCCCAGAGTAATATCAAAGGGGGAAGGATCTTTTGCTGAAAAAATAATAAGTATTGCCAGAAAAGAAGGTATTAGAATACATCAGGATAAAGAAATGGTAGATTTTCTTTCAAAAGTAGATATAAATGAAGAGATACCGCCTGAATTATATGAAATGGTTTCAAATTTGCTTGCTTTTGTATATAAACTTGACGGAGATAGAATTATTTCGAAAAATTCGGATAAATGAATGCGTGATGCGTGATGCGTAGTGGGCGTTTAATAAAACGCCACTGTTCACCGGTAACTGCTCACTGCTCACTGGTAACTGTTTCCGTCAGCTCAGATAATCCATAAGTTTCAGATTATAAATTCTTGCAGTTACGCTCAATGCTCCCTGAAGGGTTTTCTCATAGGCAAGCATATCTACTATGGCCGATGCCAGATCTGTTCCTGCCTCGTCTTTTATAACATTTCCGAGATCATTCTGTGTTTCCGTAAGACCTTCTTTTGCATCCAGGGCTCTCTCTACTACTATACCTGTCTGTGCCCTCAGAGAAACAATTTTATCAAATGATTTATCGATTAAATCCAGAAACTGGGGAGTTCTTGCAGGAGCATTACCGGTAAAGGTAAATTGTGTGAAATTTCCGCTTATATCTTCTATTTCTACCGGCTGTGTCACATCATCAGGTGTTATTAAGAGTTTCTGTCTTACTTCATCAAATTTTGCCGTAACTCCTGCTCCTCCTGCATTTATAGTATCTACCAGATCCTGCATGTCTGTGGCACCGGTCCAGTCTATGTCTACATCGTTTATTCTTACTACCCCTGCTGCCGGAGCCTGGATAAATGGGGGAGAACCTGCTCCGAGAAGAGTTGTGCCGGTCACTGTTGACCCGGGCATATTAATCGGCCCTGTACCGGTCATGGTTCCTGACAGAATATTATCCCTTAAACTTATCATGATTTCAAAGGGGTTGGCATCTGCCTGTACCCCTCCCAGTATATCACTGCCGGGAACATTGGATTGTATTGATAGATCTTCACCTATTTCTCTTTTTAAATGCTGTGAATTACCGTTATATGCTACAGATGTGATACTTGTACCCTTATAGGTTGCCGTAAAAGATTTTGTTTCGACTGCAGAGCCGGAAAAGATATATTTCCCTTCATGTTTTTGATTTGCCGTACTCAGAAAGAGTTCTATTTCTTTATCCAGCTCAGCTGCAAGGTCAGGTCTGAGTTTTGTATCTGTTTCTATACCGTTTGACGTGGCCATACTCCTTACCCTTATAAATGTTTCATCCATAACGCCGAGTGAACGTTCAACAGTAGCTGAATAGGCTTCAAGACTGTTTATATTCTTAACATATTGATCGGTTTTTTCCAGGCTTGAAGATGCCTCCAGAGCTCTGAACATTGCTCCCGGGTCATCAGAAAGTTTTCTCAACCTCTGGCCCGTAGAAATAGAGTTTCTTATATTATCGAGCTTTACATTCAGATTATTTAGATTCCTCATGCTTTCTCTTGCAGCAATGGATTCCGGAATTCTCATAATTTTTCACCCCTTTAAATCGTGATGCGTGACGCGTCACGGGCAGGTTTCATTTTCACGACTCACTATTCACTTTTCTAAACTCCCAGTTTATTGATTATTGTATCGAGTATTTCTGCCGACACATTGATAAATCTTGACGATGCTTCGAAGGATTTCTGGAATTTTATCATATTGGCAAATTCTTCATCCAGTGATACTCCCGAAACTTCTTCCCTCAGAGCGAGAGCCTGTTCTGTGGTAGAAGTATAAACATCTTTGAGTGTTGTAGCCGTTTCTTTTGCTGTTCCTATATCGGAAAGTAAGCTGCTCATCTGCTCGGTAGATGTCATGGGAGTACTGAGAGATATTTCACTCTGGAATGTATTTTCAAATAAAATACGATTGAATCTGTCCATCTGTGTGGGAGATAAATTGGGATAATTACTTCTCAGTATTTCCCCTTCATTTGATAGTGTGCCGGTAAAGACGGCACCGTTATAGAAATCATCACTTTTAATCACATCGTTCAATCCGTTCATCAGTATGGTAGCATTTCCGTCACTCAGTTGAGTACCGGGAACCCACCCTGTCACTATAGCCTGTGAAGCTCCGTCCAGGAATGAATATATTCTTCCTTCCGGCGTTCCGGGAGTGCCTGCATTGGCCTGAAGACGTGTAAGGAAACTCTGCCAGTCTGTTACCTCACTTTTATTCAGCTGGTTCCCCATAATCTTATTATTGCCGGCAGTGGCAATATTAAGAGCATTCTGTCCGTCTCCCGGAGACGCTGTGCTTATACTTCCCGCAGCCATACTTGAAAAACCTGTGATAAAATTACCTGATAGGTCCTGAATATATACGGAACCGGGAGGTGTATATGGCGCAGGAGCGCCTACCGTAATATTTGTACCGTCTCCTACTGTCGTATCTCTTGTAAAGGTTAGTTTTTGATTTGTTATATCAAAAGAAGATGTAATCCCTCCATAGGTTTTATTGATATTATTAATTATAGTTTCCAGACTTTCACCGTCATTCCAGTTTACCGTTCTGCTGTTAAGAGTTCCTGTCTCATCGTAATAACTTATGCCTATAGTGCCGGAAGCAGAAGGGGCAGTCAGAAAGGCACCGGCCGGATTCTGATTGAGAGGTATGCCGCTGTTTATAGCAGAACCTGGTGCAGACATCTGAAGAGAACTGCTAAGACGGCCTACGGCAGCAGATATTCTGGCAGGAGCATTCAGTATTTCATCTGACAGTTCGATATTGCCTGCATTGTTTGTCCCGGGAGGAACAGCAGTCATATCACGTTTATCTTTGAAAAACAATATACCCGTATTCCCCGATGCATCATAGCCATTTTTATGTATCTGATTCACTGTTTCAACAAAGGTTCTTGCCAGAGAATCAATTTTATCGGTATATTCCGGAAGTATATCATCTCTCATCTGAAGTATGGCATCCAGTTTACCGTTATTTAT
>JBEHWO010000474.1:0-5124 GCA_040217695.1 Vulcanimicrobiota bacterium
TGGGTGAAAGTTAAATTCTATAATATCGAGACCTCCCGGTATTACAGAAAAACTTACCACAATTTTTCGCTATTTTCGTCTATAATAGCGGGAGGTCTTGGATGGTAGGTTAGATTACTATATTCAGTATATAAACTTTCTTTCCTTCTACTCTTTTATTCTTTTTATAAGATCGAGGCAGAATTGAAGGTCTTCTATTCTTGCCTGTGACATTTTCTGTAATATATTATCATAACCTGTTCTGTATGTTTCTTCAAGTTTTTTTACTTCTTCCAGTTTTACCGTTATTTTTGCTATGGCTTCTTCTTTTGTAATATAATTTCCGAACATTGCATCCAGGGCTTTTCGTGAAACCCTCCATTCGTTTCCTATTTTAACGGCAGGAAGTTTTCCGCTCTGGAGCAGTCTGTATACGGTATTTTTACTGATTTTAAGTTCTTCCATCAATTCTTTTTTTGTTAGATATTCACCCATGACAGGCCTCCATATGTCAGAATAATGAAAATAATCCTCCCGTCACGCTTCACTATATTATAACAGGGGAGAAGAAAATAGGGAATAGATCTTTACAATATCAAAATTGCGACTGTGTCATAAATTTTGTATAAACCTCCGGCGAAGTTTTATCTATGCAACGGAGTACATGGTAAGTTTACACATAACATCTTACAATCTTCCAATTCCCTGAAGACTTTTTCGTTCCCTTCCTTCCAGACCGAGCTTCTGTCTGATTACCGATTGAATGAATTTTATATGTTCTTCTTCATGGGGATAAGTCTTTACGATGGTAATTTTTTTACCATTTTTTAACAGTAATTTCAGGGAATATATCCTGAATATTCCTGATAATGGTTCCGGTTCGTAACAGATATTTTCTATATCCGATAAAGCTATCGGTGCCGGGGAATTTTTCGCTAAAGGTTTCTGGCAGACACTTACATGGGTATTATTTATTTCAATTACCCTGCTGCTTATAGAGGTCAGGAAAAGGCTGAGACATATGGCTATAAATAGTACAGGAAAAACAAAGAATGGAACGGATTGATGTTGCAGTAAATGTATGATCCATATAACTATAAAGACAAGAGACATACAGGCCAGATTCATGCAGATTGCTTTAAGATTCAGATTATATTTATAGATGATTTTTAAATTATGCTCTTCTTCTTTAACAGTTATACCTTCAGGTGGTGTGTTCATCATTTTATTCTTTTTTTACTCCTGTCATGATTGCCGAAACTATGGTAAATGCCGCTACAGATCCGAGTATTACTGATAGTCTCGTCCATGGCATGCCTGTCGCACGACGTTCGGAAACAAGTATAATAAGGGTTCTTATCCATTCTATGCCGGCCATTAGAAGTAGTAACTGTACAACCCCTGTTGCCCATGGTCTTCTCACTGCAAGGAACAATGGAAATAACAGTGATACTATAACAAGAGGATAGTATCCCCATCGGAAGAAATGAGCCCCTATGAGGAGAGAACTTATAATTACCATTACAATTTTCAGGATATTCATTTTATTTCTCTCAACAGATCCTTCCAATATATTTATATGAAAATGATAAAGTCTTATGCTTCACTGTTTGTTAATTTTCATATTTACTTGTGACCGCTCCGGTCATGCCTGTTAATGTGAGTGACAGTTAATACTGGTTCTGTAAATTTTATTAAGCCAGGTGCAGAAATGTGAATAATAAGAACCGATAATACCGGTAAGTGCAAGAGCTTCTTCTTCATGATGATAATTGTTTATTACCATTTCTATTACTTCTTCCAGTGTGACATTATTCTGATAAATCTTATACATTTTTTTTATTAATTCTTTATCATGTATCAGAATATCATACAGAGTTGTTTTCCCTCTCTGGCTTTTAGCCCATATGTATAAAATATCCATTATCGCTACAACTCTTTTCTTTTCATCAAAACTGTCCAGGAGGGGAAGTAATTCCATAAAATCTCTTTTCCTTGATACCTTTATACTCTGGTATTTCCCTGTACCCTCAATAACTCCGGCTACAACGTTTGACCAGATATTTGCCTGAACTACATCGGGGATAAAATCTTTATGTAAATAATCCAGTAGATAAGAAGAAATAGAAGCAAAAGGAAAAGAGAAAATGCTTCTGAAAAAATTCATCTGTTTGACTCTTTCGGAAAATCCTCTCAGACTGTTATGAGAATAAAGATAAATTCCATTTGTAAAAGAAAGTATGAAGAATTTCCCCCATCTTATAACCGTACTGTTCATAATATTGAATAATGGAATTAATTTGTTATCAAATATAAAGTCAAAAAATTTTAGATATGGTACGGAAAAACCTGTCCAGAAAAGAGAATTTGCAGAATTTTCATAATCAATGTCTTCAAATCTCCACTCCCTTGGATTGAACCCGGAATTAGATGTAAGATCTGCTATTATATTTCTGAGAAATGTGATTCCAAACCAGATAAATGTATAAATATGTCCTATTGTCAGAGAAGCAGGTATAGCACCTGCACTTATTTTCATAACATTTTTTAATGTCGGATTAAGATACGTCACGAACTCTTTTATATTAATCTCTGTAAGATTTTCTTCATCACCTACATAATTTTTTTTAAATTCAGATATTTTACCAAGAGATATAATGATATCTTTATTATAATTATTGTTTGAACCTTCACCTGTATCGAATTTATTACCGGGACATATATCTATATTAAAGGGTAATTCCTTATGGGTTCTATAAAAAAAGTTTCGTGAAGATTTTTCGGCTATGGAAGCAAGACGAATAAAACCCATACCGGGAATACGGGGATCGCGACCTGTAGAGTCACTTCCGCAGCGAGTTTTTAATGGATAACTGTGATAATATGTACAGGCGTCATTTAATTCCTTTTCCGAAATATCTGTAATATGTGATCTGTCACAGAAATCAATTAAATCCTCAAAGGAGCCTCTGTTAATAAGAGAAATGAAATCATTAAAAATATGATATTCCACAGGGTTACGGTATATACTGTCCTGCATATTGAATGTTTCAACCTGAGTGATATATTTATGATGTTTTATGATTGTACTGATTGCTTTTTTTATACCGGCTTCCAGGGGATGAATATATACCGTTTCGCATAATAAATCCCTCAGTCCGGCAAGAATTTCTTCTCCGTAAAGAAAAGCCGAATCATAATCAAAAGCACTTTTATTTTCAAAATATTTCAGTCTGAGTTTTTCAGGTGTAAGTTCTTCATATGTGCTTCTGGTCGTTTTGTAGAGAGAATGCAGAACCTGCAGGTCTGTTCTGGATTTACGTTTTTCTTTTACATCCTGTCGAACTGTTTCATACTGTGCTTTTAATGCGATGACCCTCCTGTAAAGAACCGGTTTTAATTTACGGTAAAGTAATTCACCGAGATGTTTTCTTGATGCCTGACCTTCAAGAACTATTTCTTTCAAATCTTCCCATGACAGTGGTTTAACAGTAAGAGCATCCTGATTAAAATTATCGACATTTAATTCCTGCAGGTGATTTTTATTGAATTGCTCCAGTATGTTTTTCAGAGTAGCCTGCCGGTAAAAGGTATTTTTCTTTAAGCCTTCTCTGAATAACTGCAGTTTTTCTTTATTTACGGAGAGAAAATTGATATATTCTTTTACATCGTTAAACGAAGGAAGTAAAAACATAAAATGTTCTCTCTGGCCGGATTTCCCGACAGAGAATTCAATACCGGTAGAGACTTTTATTCCGAGTATCTCTCCTGCTCTGATTGCTTCAAGCATTATTCTTGTATCTATAAAATTATAATAGACGAGAGTCACCTCGGAAATACCTTTAATAAAGGCATCCAGCAGCACCTGAGATAGAGTTTTTCTACCTTCTGACAGGTTGTCATGAACATGGCCGTCCCAGCCGAGATTCATTTCCCGGAGTTTTTTCCATTCTTCCGGTACCTCTATGAGTGACATTTTTTTGAGTAATTCCCTGATTACTGCAGATTGTCCGTAGCTTGCTCTGGTAAAATCTGTCATGTATTCCATCTGTTTACGAAGATTGCCCCTGTGTTTTACTGCTTCCTTCATCAATGCTGCCTGCAGTCTTGCAGTATTGAGAGGCATGTCCAGCTTTTTTGCATAAAATGATTCCTGTATCAGATTTTCTAAAGCATCAAGTCTATCTTCGTATTTTTCAGATTCCAGTTGACGGACAATATTGATATATGCCGTGGCAATGCGGATACGTCTGCTTGTAATTTCTCTTTTAAAACCATTGGGATGGGATTTAAAAGGAGGATTTTCTCCCGTCATATCAATCCTTTTATTCAGGATATGTACGAGATGCCTCATTTCTCCATCAAAATTCACAATATTTATAAATTTATTGGCAATTGTTCTTAACATAGCGAGTCCTTTAAAAATAAATCGATTCTATTTTACATAATTTTGCTGATATCTGCAAGAGTATAAGTCGGATTAAAGGATTTTATATTAATATTAGAGAATAACTGAATTACTATAAAGAGAATTTTTTCGAGCCGATACAGGTAATTTTATATGTTAGAAAAAGCAGAAAAAATATTAAAAAAATATTACGGATACAGTAATTTCAGAATCGGTCAGGACAGGATTATAAAGAATATCCTTGCAGGTAAAGATACCTTTGCCATAATGCCTACAGGTGCCGGAAAATCTATATGTTTCCAGATACCTGCCATGTTATTTGACGGATTGACACTGGTAATCTCTCCTTTGATTTCTCTTATGAAAAATCAGGTAGATGCTCTTTCTAACCTGGGTATTTTTGCCCAATCCCTCGAAAAGGCCGGTAGGATCATTCTTGGTAAGAAAAAGTTAGTTATAACAAGAGATTGAAGACTCTATCTTTTATTTGAGCTTAAATTGATAATTTTTATCGTTTAGCCCCTTTTATAAAACAAAAATGTCATTAAACACGCATTTAACGAAATATTTTTAACATAATTAAGTAACATGAGCGTAAAAAGTCAACTAATAACCGTCTATTTTTTTTAAAATAAAAATGATTACAGTATTGATGTAAAAATTAGTTGGAAATTACTAAGCTTTTAGAGGTAGTAAAAATGCTACCGGCCATTTGGAGGGGATGAGCAAAAATACCC
>JBEHWO010000475.1:0-5118 GCA_040217695.1 Vulcanimicrobiota bacterium
AGGTTTTATCAATGATTTTTACCTGTTTAAAACCTGTATCCTCTATGATTTTTATATATTCCTTTTCATTTATTGCTCCTGAAACACATGCCGCATAGGCTTCGGCAGAATTTTTTACCATTTCCGGAAGTTCTTTTTCCAGTACTATATCGGATATCATAAATCTGCCACCATGTTTCAGAACTCTGAATATTTCGGCGAAAGCCTTTCTTTTATCAGGTACCAGATTTATAACACAGTTGGATATAACCGCATCGACAGCACTGTCATCAACAGGTAGATTCTCAATTTCACCTGAACGAAATTCCACATTCTCATAGCCGCCTTTTTTCGCATTTTCTCTTGCATTCAGTAACATTTCCTCTGTCATATCGACTCCTATAACCATACCGGTTTTACCAACTTTCTGAGCGGCAAGAAAACAATCAAAACCACCGCCGGAGCCGAGATCCAGAACTGTTTCGCCTTCTTTCAATGAGTCTATGGCCAGAGGATTACCGCATCCGAGGCCGAGATTTGCACCTTCCGGCACACTCTCGATTTCTTTACCGGAATATCCGATACCAATGCTGTAGTCTTTCGAAGAATTTATTGTAGTACAGCATGACGGCCCGCCGCAACATGATGAACCGGCACCAGAACCTTTCGCTACTCTAGAATATTTTTCTTTTACAATCTCCTTTATGTTTCCGTCTTCCATATGATTACACCTCCGTATTTATTTATCATCCTTTATTATTTCTTTCACAAGAGGGCCGAGAAATTCCCTGATCATTGACCCGAAATCATCGGCCTTTATAAGGCTGAGACAGCATACTTTCCCTTCTTTCATCATGCTTATGACAGCCAGTCTGTCACCGGTCTTTATAGAGGCCTTGTCTCTCAGCTCTTTCGGAAGCACCATCTGACCTCTTTCGTCAACAGTTATAAGTGCTTCCAGCTTGCAGCAATCAGTAATGCAATTCTGTATGGCACAGCAGTCTTCTTTCTTCTTTGTCATTATCCATCACCACCTTTTAAGTTATATCAGCAAAATCAGTTTTTTCTGAAAATTCTGATTATGCTGATATAATAATATATAAAATTGAAATTGTCAAGGCCCTTTATGGTCATAATACCATCTGACTATCAACTATAGTGCTTTGACTGACTGGTGCTCCGGAGCAACGAAGTCCCCGAAGGAAAAAAAATATCACGGCGGCACAGGTCTTTTTGCATAAAATATAATGCAAAGTGGCATGATGTAAGCTCTAACAAATATGCCTGTTCCAGTTTAGATTTTTTTCGGAGGAGCGCCAGGCAGGCAAAGCCAGGATTAATAATACTAAAATTGATAGCTAAATGACATAAAAAATAACATTCTCCTTATAAGTTCATTCCGGATTTTATCAGGAATGACCGTTATTAAGGAGAATGTTATATACGGATTTAGTTTATTTTTTATTATTTTTTTGATCTTTTACGTTGGTATTTTCTTTAGAATCATCATCTACAGAAACTCCGCAGTTTTTTTCCGGCCCTCAGCACCCGCCGGATTTAACCATAGAGTCCCATATAGCAGATAATATACCCTTTTTTTTCTCATCCTTCACATGTATCACCTCCGGTACAGATATAATTTATCAATGAAATTCTATAATAAATTCGCCGTAATTATGAACTTTAAAAGTTATTTCTTTATCCTCATGTTCCATTACATTTTTTTCTATATATATTGTTAAATCTTCTGCCGGAAATTGAATAAAATCTTCGGGATTTTCCGGTTTTTCCATAAGACCTGCCAGGCCTTCAACTGATCTTCATCACCCTTCCATAAATTGACGATGGGCAATATTCATTATGCCTCCGAATTTACGGATATAATCTTTAAGCCACTCCGAAGGTATTTTAGCTGTCATTTGTAATCACTTCCAAGTAAATCTAAAACTTTTTTCTCTATGTCATTTCTGACACGTCTAAAAAAATCCAGGTCTTTTTCTTTCGGATCATCTATTTTCCACTCGATTTTATTACCCGAATAAATTACAGGACATAAGTCTTCTACAGAACAGCAGCCCATAGTTATAACCATATCATAGTCGGAAAAATCTTCCGGTAATCCTTTTGATGTCTCTTTTGAAATATCTATGCCTTTTTCTTTCATTATTGCTATTGCCAATGGATTTACAATACCTGATGGTATTGAACCTCCGCTATCTGCCGTGACTTTACCTTTTCCGTAATGATTTAATAACCCCTCTGCCATCTGACTGCGGCATGAATTTTCATTACATACAAAGAGTATTTTTTTCATGATTATCACCTCTCCTAATAAATATTATCAATGTCCTTCTGAGCTTTTGCCTTCATCTTTTCAAAATATTCCTGGCCTTCCATAAGAAGTTCCCTGTCTTCTTCAAAATTATTTAATTTAATTTCTATAAGCCATCCTTCTCCATAAGGGTCTTCATTTAAAAGCTGCGGGCTTTCAATAACTTTTTCATTCACACCGGCCACTGTTCCCGACACAGGAGAAACTGCTGAAAGAAGGGTTTTAGAGGATTCAAAACTGCAAATATCGTCAAACTGGCTCACTTCTGTCCCGATTTCAGGCAATTCCACATACATAATATCTCCTACATTTGTCTGAACATAATCGGTTATTCCTATTTTTGCCGTATCACCTTTTACTTTTGCCCAGAAGTCATTTTCGTTAAATACATAACCTGCTTTCGGCACCTTTAATATAAATTTGTCTACCATTACTTCATAATATTCTATTGCTTCTTTTTCTAAAATTTCAGGTTTCTCTGCTTCAGGTCTTTCTTCTTTTATAAAAAATTTTTCTATTTTTTCTGTAATGACAGAGGAAATTTTCCCTGCCTCAATCCCTAAAGAAAGCTCTTTTTCAGGTTTTATGCCCGTTTCTTTTATAATATCAAGAACAAGAATTTTTTGAGAAACTGTTATTCCCTTATCTATAGCAATCTTTGTGGCACATCGTGTGGCGCAGCCATCGACTATTATAAATTTTTTATTTTTAATAGTTTCCTCATATTTTCCAGAATCTCTTCCAAGCAGAACAGGACATACTATTTCAATATCAAAAAATTTTTTCTGAAGTTCAAGAGCAGCCAGGCGTGTAATCTGTCCGGTTGATTTATCCAGGCCATTACAGGGAAGTATGGCGTATTTATTAATTTCCATAAAAACTAACCTCTTTCTATTAAATGTTTTTTAAAGGCATGACGTAAGTTTTCCAATTTATCCTCTGCTTCACCTGCCTGAACACCGGGTTGAAGTCCTATTCCACAAAAATAAGTGTCATTTACCAGATAAATTAACATAGTCATTTTTGAAGATTCTACTTTTATTTTATCCGGTGTACCTCCATTTAAATTATCTAAAGACTTATAAAGTGTATTAATAATATTAGAACATTGTTGGGGAAAGAAGTTTACTTTATTTGAAGGATCTGATGTTTCCTGTAAAGCCTATACCCCTTTTTGATAATTTACAAGTCCATGGCATATATATCCCTTTACATCTGTGATATCCTGAATAGCTTTATTCATTTCTCTACTTAAATCCATAATATAACCCCCTTTATTTTTGTTTAAACTTGATGGTTGAGAGCCTCAACTCTCAACTCTCAACCTTCCCTGTTCCCTCTTCCTCTTTCCTTATTTCTTTTATAAGTTTCGTAATTTCCTTTTTATCAGGGAAAGAAAGGGCATCAGGTTCACAGCATTTACCGCAGGCACGACAGAAAACCACACAGTTATAAGGATTCTTGACTGTAAGTTTTATTTCACCTTCCTGTTTTTCAAAAACCCTGTGAGGACAGAATTTATCACATTCCATACAGTAATTGCATTTTGTATAATCTATTACAGGATACCAGGGGATTTTTTCTCTGGTAACCCCCATAAACCTATTTTCACTCATTCTTTGCACCTTCAATCTCCTCAAGCTTTTTCTCTACCATTTCAAAGGCCTCATTAGTTGTTTTATCTCTTACATCAAGTGGAACCAGATCTTTCTTTACATCCAGACCTGCTTCACTGAAGGCATCTCTAAAAAGTTTATACTGCATACTTGCCGCACAGCCGCCTACCATATATTTTCTTCCCGGTTTTATAAAATCATTCCAGAATCTGTCTCCGTCTTCTTCACATAGTTGAGGATGTATAAAGGCATATTCTACGGGAAGCTCCACCCTTACTCTATTTATAAAATCCCACATATCCATTTTTTCAAATCCGGGACATTTACCTGTACAGACACACATAATAAAACCAATATCTTTTTTATCTTCTGGCATAGTGATTTCACCTGCTTTCTTAATAGTTTAAAATGGAAAATTTTACATCTGCCATTTAAGTCTCCTCTCATTATTTCAACAGCAACTTTTTCCTTCACAGCAGCATGGAGCCGGATTTGTATTAATATTTAAAAGATCATCAGCTATTTCAGCTATATCTTTATTCGGCCTTTCTTTTACTTTTTTGCCTATTTCTATAGCTATTTTTATATCTTTCTTATCGATACCAAGTTCTATACATTTATTATAATGCCACTCAAGACATGGCAGGCAGTTTGCCCCTATAGAAGCTCCTATTGATATAAGTTCTTTTATCTTTGGATCCATCAGTTTATTATCTCCTTTTTATTCTATATAACATTTCATTTTTCCATTAATACAAAAATAGTCATAATATTCTTTCAGTAATTTAAATACAGCAGTTTCCTTATCAGAAGGTATATAATTGTATATTTTAATTTCCTTCATAAAATCTTCTCCCAGGTTTTCTGGTTTCTTCCCCTGTTTTTTAAATTTTAAAAATATCTTCGGAAGAAGCAGAAAATCTATTTTTTCTCCGTTAATGCTAATGGTAACCGGCTTTGGTGAAGAGAAGCAACTGCATGAAGGAATTTCGTCTTCCGATATTTCATCACAGGGATTATCTCCTATGATTTTATCTATTTTTAAAGCAATCTCTTCTGCTACAAGATCTACTATTTCCTGAAAATTTTCTTCGGTAATAGTTCTATCTTTTAAAAGTTCAGGTACAGAAATATAATCTTCCACTTTTCCGCTGTGCATTTCAGTTCCTCTTTTAGCACAGAGTTTTTCAC
>JBEHWO010000476.1:0-5108 GCA_040217695.1 Vulcanimicrobiota bacterium
TTATACAAGGATCATCTGCAGGCTTGCCCGTCTTGGTGAAACTGAATTGAGGCTTACAGGTATTCCTGCTGATAAGTTTGAAGATTATAAGAAAGCTATAGAGAAGTTTAAGATACTTGGGAATAATCTTTTTGTAGTTACCAATAGAAAGATTGAATTAACAGATATCTTTCAGCAGATTGATTATGCCAGGGAAATAACGGATAAGAAAAAGATTCTGCTGGTTTTTGACAGTCTGCAGAAGCTTCCTGTTAAAAGTTTAAGGGATAGAAGAAGCGGTATAGATTCCTGGCTCAGAGATCTGGAGGAAATAAGGGACAGAAAAGAAGTGGAAATTCTTCTTATATCTGAAATAAAGAGAGATGATAGAGGAGGTGGCTACAGACCTTTAGTAGACTCATTTAAGGAGTCAGGCGATATTGAATATACTGCCGATACAGCTCTGGGAATTTACAGGCCTGATGCAGAGGATAACACTCTGGTAAGACTTGAGGTTCTGGCCGGTAGAGACGTTGAAAGTGGTATTGTTTCAGATTACAGGGTTAAATATCCTTTCTGGGAATTTGAGGAGATTAACCAACGAGAAAGAAATAAAAGGTCAGGAAGAGAGGAAGATTTATGAGTTTATTTGAGGACATTAATTTTGATAAGGAAACAGTAATGTTAAGAGAGCAGGATGAAAAGGTATTTGATGAAAATTTTTTAATGGTATTTCCTATTATGGGGCATTATATGGATGCTCTATTTGCTACAGACGATACCTTAAAAAAGAGAACAAAAATTTTTGATGAAAAAATTATTCAAGCTTTTAATCCCCCTAAATTTACGGCAGGGGAACACCGTACTTTATACGGTATTTTTAAAATATATGAAAAACGAGGTATAAATCTAATTACTTTTACCAAAGGGGTTTTTGTTACTCCCTATGAACTATGTGAAGCTATGGAGTATAAGCGAAATAAGAATGGTGATTTTAATGGAGCGGATCAAAAAGAGGTTTTAAAGAATGTAAGAGCACTTGCATATAAATTAGTAGATATTTATACAAGAAAGTTCGAAGGTTTAAATAAAAACAAAAAAAGGGTTTTTGAAGTTAGTGTTACAGTAGGTGAAAAAATTATTCAGTATAAATATCAGGCTAAGGGAGTCACAGAAGATGACCAGGAAAATGAATCTAAAGTCAGACAAAAGACTAAAAAATTATGGCTCAAGCTGAATGAATCACTTTTTAGTCCTAATTATTTTAAACTTGCAGTTTCAAATTTTTATAGTGAGATGAGTGAAGTTATAAGTAAAAAAAACAAGAGAATGACCGAATACCACTGGACATTTATGCTCTGGCTTTTAAAGCAAAGCAAACAGGAAATAGGAATTAATATTGATAAACTGGTGAAAATTTTGAAAGTGCATACTGGTCCAAGAAATTTATCTAGAGCAAGGAAATATGTTAGAGAATTATACTCAGAGTTTAAAGACATAAATTATTTGTTGGACTACCAGGTGGACATTCAAACTAAAAATGGTGGAAAAAAAGATGTTTTAGTAGTTAGTCCTGAGAAGTTTATTTCTCTAAAGAAAAGACTTGAAAAATCAAAAGAGAAAGCTATAGGATATTCAAAAAATTAAAAATTGTATATTTCGCAACAAGGGGTTACGAGGTGATCAACAAGGGGTTACAAGGTGACTAACAAGGGGTTATGAGGTGATCACCTTTTTGGAATCACTTGTACCATAAGGGTTTAAAGGGCATTTTTTTTCATAGTAATTATTAGTAACTTTATAGTTACTATATAGTCCTGGGGGAGGGGAACTTAACGTCCCCCTCCCCATTAAAAATAAGAAAATTTATTTTATTCGCCCCATCCACCCAGCCCAAATTTTTTTCACCCTTCTACATCTCCCATTTTTGCTTCTAAAAGAAAATTCTATTTGCCCATAAGCCCTAATAAATTTTTTATTTCAGAATCAGTAAAAAAGAAAGAGGCAAAATTTCCCCCGCCGGATTTGATTTTTCTACCTGTTTTTGCAGGTTTTTTTTTAGAGCTGATTGAATATTTGAGAAAATCTGAGAAAGGTATTTTATCGTGAAAAATATTGAACAAAAAAGTGTTTTAAGTATATTTTTAAAGCGTGAGATCAATGCAAAACTTTTGAGTGTTAAAAAATTTGCAAAGAAATTTGGAATTGATGAGAGATCTATTTATACACTTCTTTCTGTAAAAAGAAAATTTAAGTTTGTAGATGAGACTTTTAATAAGATTGTTACTGCCCTGAAGCTTACGGAAGAGAAGAGAAAATACATTTTAGACCTTGCAACTCATGAGCGTGAAAGTGGAAAAATAATTTATCCTTCTGAGTCGGCACCTCTGCAGGAGCTATTACCATCTGAACCATCTCTGTCTGAACCTGTTTCATTATCATCTGAGCTGATATTTCAGCCGTCTCCATCTGAGCCAGTTAAAGAATTAAAAAAGGAACATATTATCTCTGCTCCTTTCAGTATACTCAGCTCTTTTTTAAAACAGAAGTTTTCAGCTACAGGCTTGAGTATTAAGAAGTTTTCAGAAAAAACTGGAATTAGTGAGACAATTGCCTATAAATTTTTTTCTGTAAAAAGAGACTTTAAGTTTTCAGATGAGATGTTACATAAGATTGCTATTGGATTGGAACTTACAGAAAAGGATAGGACATATATTTTAGACCTTGCAGATAATGTACGTAAAGAAAGAGAAGAAATAATTTATTTTTCTGAGTCATTACCTCTGCCAGAGTTATCATCATCTGAACCATCTCTGCCTGAACCTGTTTCACCACCAACTGAGCCGGTATTGCTATCGTCTCCATCTGAGGCATCTTCTGATAAAGTTGAGCCGGTTAAAGAATTGAAAATGGAACAAAGTATACACATCTCTTTTTTACAACAGAAGTTTTTAGAGAAAGGTTTGAGTGTTAAGAAGTTTGCAGAGAAAGCTGGAATAAGTGAGAGATCTATTTATAAACTTCTTTCTGTAAAAAGAGACTGTAACTTTTTAGATGATACTTTAAATAAAATTGCTACTGGATTGGAACTTACAGAAGAGGATAAAAAGTATATTTTAGACCTTGCAGCTCGTGAGCGTGAAAATGGAAAAATAATTTATCCTTCTGAGTCGTCACCTCTGCAGGAGCTATTACCATCTGAGTCATCTTCGATTGAAGTTGAGCCGGTTAAAGAATTGAAAAAGGAACATATTACCTCAGCTCCTTTCAGTATACTCAGCTCTTTTTTAAAGCAGAAGTTTTCAGCTACAGGCTTGAGTGTTAAGAAATTTGCAGAAAAAACTGGAATTAGTAAGAGAACTGCCTATAATTTTTTTTCTGTAAAAAAAGACTTTCAGTTTTCAGATGAAATGTTGAAAAAGATGGCTATTGGATTGAAACTTACAGAAGAGGACAGGATATATATTTTAAATCTTGCAGCTAATGTACGTAAAAAAAGAGGAGAAATAATTTATCTTTCTGAGTCAGTAATTCCGCCAGAGTTATCATCATCTGAACCATCTCTGTCTGAAACTGTTTCATTACCATCTGAGCCGTTATTACTGCCGTCTCTATCTGAGTCATCTTCGATTGAAGTTGAGCCGGTTAAAGAATTGAAAATGGAACAAAGTATACACATCTCTTTTTTACAGCAGAAATTTTTAGCTACAGGTTTGAGTGTTAAGAAGTTTGCAGAGAAAGCTGGAATAAGTGAGAGATCTATTTATAAACTTCTTTCTGTAAAAAGAGACTTTAACTTTTTAGATGATACTTTAAATAAAATTGCTACTGGATTGGAACTTACAGAAGAGGATAAAAAATATATTTTAGACCTTGCAGCTCGTGAGCGTGAAAGTGGAAAAATAATTTATCCTTCTGAGTCATTACCTCTGCCAGAGTTATTATCATCTGAATCTCTGTCTGAACCTGTTTCATTATCATCTGAGCCGGTATTGCCGCCGTCTCCATCTGAGTTATCTTCGATTGAAGTTGAGCCGATTAAAGAATTGAAAAAAGAACGTATTATCTCTGCTCCTTTTAGTATACTCAGCTCTTTTTTACAGCAGAAGTTTACAGCTACAGGTTTGAGTGTTAATAAGTTTACAGAGAAAGCTGGAATTAGTGAGAGAACTGTATATAGATTTCTTTATGTCAAAAAGGATTTTAAGTTTTCAGATGATACTTTAAATAAAATTGCCAGTGGATTGGAGCTTACAGAAGAGGATAGAAAATATATTTTAGACCTTGCAGATAGTGTGCGTAAAGAAAGAGGAGAAATAATTTATCCTTCTGAGTCCGTAATTCCGCCAGAGTTATTATCATCTGAATCTCTGCCTGAACCTGTTTCATTACCATCTGAGTCTGTATTGCCGCCGTCTCCATCTGAGTCATCTTTGATTAAAGTTGATCCGGCTATATGTCCGTTAAATATCCTGGAAGAAGAAACAGGACTATTTCCCTTAAGTGAAATCCTAATCCCGGAGCAATTTATAAAAACTCCTCCAGGTAGATGGAAAATAGAAGAAACAATTGCCTATTACAAAAAATATGGTAATTTTGATAAGCCCATAAAAGTAAATAAAAATACCATGATGCTTACTGATGGATATAAACGTTATGTTGCGGCAAAGGAGCTGGAACTTAACGAAATACAGGTGCAGTTTTTCGGCAAAGAAAAACAGATTTCAACTATTAAAACAGAAGTCATTGAAGAACCTTCCTTTAAAAAATTAGTTTTAGTGGAGGGAGAAGAATTTTGCTCCTTAAGTGAAATAATAATCCCGGAGCAATTCATAAAAACTCCTCCAGGTAGAAGGAAAATAGAAGAGACAATTTCTTATTACAATAAACATGGTGAATTTGATAAGCCCATACAAGTAAATGAAAATACCATGACGCTGACTGATGGATATAAACGTTATGTTGCGGCAAAGGAACTGGGACTTACAGAAATACAGGTGCAGTTTGTCGGCAAAGAAAAACTGGTTTCAACTAATAAAACAGAAGTCATTGAAGAACCTTACTATAAAAAATTAGTATGAGTGGAGGGAGAAGAATTTTGCTCCTGAGGTGAAAGAATAATCCCGGAG
>JBEHWO010000477.1:0-5068 GCA_040217695.1 Vulcanimicrobiota bacterium
TCCTCCTATAAATAAATTCGACTAAAATGTCTACTTCAAATATAGGAGTATGATAATGTAAAGTAAATCCACAAAAGCTTCCCAATATAAAAGGGATTTATAACCTTACTTTACATTATCATTTACTGTACATAACCGCGATTATGTAAAGCTTTACATAATCGCGGCAAGGTAGAACGCTTTTTCAGAACTGTTAGAGATAACTTTATACCACTTTTTGATAAGGAAAAAATGAATTTATCTGAGTTAAATGCATCATTTTCTAACTGGTTAAATAAGGATTACCATAAAAGAATACATGAAGGTATAGGAGAACCTCCTATTGATAGGTTTCTTAGAGATGTCCAGAAGACAAATCCTAAAAGAATAAACCCTGAAAGTCTTGACCTTGTATTTTACAGGACTATAAAAAGGACTGTGAAAAATGACTCTACCATATCTGTAGACGGGAAATTCTATGAAGTACCTTCAAGATACATTGGTCTTAAGATTGAAATAAGATACTCTTCTTCTAACCCTCAAGAACTCTTTATTTTTGAAAATAATTCACTCTCTATAAGGTTAAGGCCTGTTGATTTACATCAAAATGCCAATCCACCTCATATTTCCCTTTCATATTCTACTCTTTTCAGCAAACAGGAGTAATTGTTATGTTCTCTATATTTTACAATTTTAAAACCATACCGTTTGAAAAATCTATAAAAAAAGAGCTTCTCTTTAAATCTGATGGGATTAAAGAGTTTAATTCCAGAATGGAATATATGAAACAATCTAAAGGTATTATTCTTCTTACAGGACCTTCAGGTGTTGGTAAAACTACTGCTATCAGGGCTTTTGTTGAAGAGCTTAAATCTGAGTTTTATAAAACTGCATATATTCCTCTTGCCAGCGTCTCCATTTCTGATTTTTATTATCAACTCAACAGGTCACTCGGAGGAGAACATTACAGAATTAAATCTGTGCTTTTTTCTTCCATTCAGAAGCTTATTCTTGATTATGCCACCATTAAAAAGCAGATACCTGTCATTATTTTTGATGAAATACACTTTCTCAGAAATGATAATCTTTATGAATTACAGATGTTACTTAATTTTAACTTCGATTCTCTTGACCCTGCTATTGTCATTCTTTCTGGACATTCACATATGAGAGAAAGATTTATCAGGCCTGCTCTATTTTCTATTAACCAGAGATTAAGGGTTAAATATGAATTCATTCCACTATCTAAAGAGGAAACTTTTCTCTATATACAGCATCAATTAAACCTGGCTGGTAACTCATCCAAGATTTTTAATGATAATGCTATTGATGCTATTTATAATTTATCTTCAGGGATTATAAGGGTTATTAATAATATTGCCACTAAAGCTCTTATACAGGGAGCTTCTACAAGGCAGGAGGTTATTACAGAGGATATTATTTACAGTATTTCTTCTGAGCTATAAGTTTATTATTTTTTTATTTCTTTTACTGGCCTTATGGCCAGTATTTTTTTATACAGACTTTATGCCCTGGTGGCTACGTTTTTTATATAGTATTTCAAAAATAGTTTAATAGGCAAAATTATCAAAAATATATACAGTAAAAATACAGAATAATTCTTAATTTTTAGATTTTTTTGGTTATTTTATTTCTATATATGTATTTATTCTGACCGGATTTTTAGACATTTTATCTCTTTATTTTTTGGTCAGTTTATTCCTTAACGTTACAGTTAGATTCTTTACCGTACAAGCTTTAATGAACAGAATATTACAGAAAAAAAGCCCTCTGGAAAGACAGAGAGAAATTAAGCTTTTGATAAAATGTGATCTTCTTATTCTGGATGAATTTGGATATCTTGCTCTTAATTACGATATAGGGCCTATATTATATGAAATAGTAGCTGGAAGATATGAGAAGAAGCCTTTAATTATTACAAGTAATAAGAGCCTTGTAGAATGGGGAAATATTCTTCAGGATTCCTCTCTTGCTGCAGCTCTTGTTGACAGGCTGCTCCACCACGGAGAGGTTTATTATCTTTCAGGAGAAAGCTATAGACTCAGGGGGAAAAAGATTGCTTCTCCGGATAAAGAAAACAAAGAGAAAAAACCTGATAAATAAAGTAATTTTAATTCATAGAAAGCGGTGATGTCAATTGATTGTATAACATTAGAACAGGTAATGGATTACGACATGTTTTATTATATGCGGTTCTTAAAAGAATCCAACAGAGTATAGTATTTTTTTCCGAAGGCATGTCGGATTTTCGACCGGATTCTTTTTAAAATTTGCGTACTTGACAAACGGAATTTACAGTATTTATTCTGACCGGATTTTTAGACATTTTATCTCTTTATTTTTTGGTCAGTTTATTCCTTAACGTTACATTTAATATAATTTATTTTATCGATTAATTTAAGGAGTGCCGGGTATTGTTGTTTTTAAGAATTGCTACAGGTGTAGAATCAATATTAATAAATTAATCTCTATTTCTTAAGTGCTAATTCTCTCTGGAGGCGATAACAGCAGTAAGGATTATTGAATTTACTTCTCGTTGCAGAATAAGCAGTAACAGTACAACCTCCCCTGCATGGATCACTTTTTGGACAGTCCTTACAGAACCCTTCCATCATATCAGGAGAGAAATATCTGTTATATTTAAACCTCTCAGGGTCTTCCCATATGGTTCTGAGTTTTTCTTTCCTTATATTTCCCTCTATCATTTCTCTCGGAAGGGAAAGACAGCCTTTAATAGAACCGTCCGCATCGACTCCCATAAGATGACGGCCTGCAAAACAGCCTTTCCAGGAATGTTTTGTTATGGGAGGTTCGCAGTAATATCCCATATTATCACCCTGTATAACCCTTATTCCACCTTTAATCTGTTGTTTCTCATGGATAAATCGAGCGATTTCAAGAAGGTCTTCCGGTTCAAGAGCATATTCATTATTTTCCCTCATTCTGCCCTGTTTGAAAACAATCTGAATCTGCCAGGATTCTAAAGCTATATGAGAAAGAATTTTATACATTTCTTCCATATCTTTTATATTTAATTTTGAGATATGAGTGACTGCACCTATAGAGAGACCTTCTTTAACCCCTTCAGTGGCTGCTTTTACGGATACCCTGAAAGAATCCGGGTGATTTCGAATAAAGTTATGGGTTTTTTCTGTGCCGTCAAAACTTATACCCACACGGCGAACTCCTGATGAAAGAAGCTTTGGTATATTTTCTTCCAGTAAAAGTCCGTTTGTTATTATATTCGTCTTAACTCCTGCATTTACAAGCTTTTTTCCGTAAACATGCCATGATGGATGAAGAAGTGGTTCTCCTCCTGAAAGGGTGAGAACTTTTGTACCCAGCTCCACTAATTGTTCTATGAGATCCAATCCCTCTTCTTCAGTCAATTCATCGGGGCGCACCGGACCGGCGCATGAACCACAGTGAACACACTTCATATTACATCTTAAAGTAAGTTCCCATCCTACTACACGCGGTTTAAAAGGAAATTCAGACATTTATATCAACTCCTGTATCAGTAAAAAGTAGGAGGTGAGAGATGAAAAGTCAGGTGTGATTTATAGTTGAGAGTTGAGCATTTAAAATTAAAAATTACCCGGCCTTCAACCTTAAACTACAAACTTCTTTTCACGTTATATATTTTCTATGTTCTCTCTAACTCCTTTTTTGACTTAAAGGAAAAGTATATTATTCCAATAAAGACACTTAATAAAATCATATATGTAGAAAAATCTGTTATTAATCTTATAGGATGTTTATCCATGAAAAAACCTGACAGGCCCATCCCGAAAGCTACGGTGCTTATAACCATAGAACTTGCGGTTCCAAGTATTTTACCTCTCATTTTATCAGGAGTATCCTTCATTAGAACGGTAAAAAACAGTACATTGGAAAGACCGTCTCCAAAACCTCCCAGAAATATACTTATCATAGCCGGGTAGATAGAATTGAAATGGAAGGTCAATCCCATACCGAGAGCCATAATCAAGATAGATATACCGAAAAAGGTTTCTGTGGAAATTTTGAATCTCTTAGATATATAACCGGTTATGAGGGAACCGGCAAATACTCCTGCAGACCATATACCTACAAGCCATCCGTAAGCTGCCCCCCTGCTTATGGAAAGTGTTTTTGCAAATAAAGGGAGACCCATGTTGTAAGCTCCACTTCCCAGAGCATCTATTGTTTTTACAATTACCAGAAATATCATAGTAGGTTGAGTTTTCAGAAATTCAATGGTACCTCCGAATTCCTCCAGAATCCCTTCTTTTTTTGATATTTTCTTTTCTGTCTGTGTAATCACTATTATAAAAGTGACACACATAATAGAAATCACAAATGAAAGAGAATCCAGAATAAAGATCCACTGAAAACTCAGGTGTGAAACTATTACGGCCCCTGCCATAGAAGCAATAACAGTGGCGGGGGAACTGGCCATTCTCATTATGGAATTTGCTTTCATAAGATCTTCTTTTTCTACTATATTGGGAAGAAATGCATTGCTGGCAGCCGTATAAATCTTATCAAGGGCTGATGTGGTAATCCCTATAATAAAAAAAGTTGTGAGATCCTTTGTAAATATATATCCGAGTATTAAAAGGGCCCTCAAAGTATCACAGATAATCATAATCTTTTTTCGGGAATAATGATCGGCAAGATAGCCTCCTACAGGGCCGAAGAAAATAGCAGGGAGCATTTTGGCCATCATAAAGGTACCCAGTATCTTACCTGAGCCGAAGACATGGTGGACATAGAGGTTTAAACCAATGAAATCAATACCGCTTCCCAGCCTGGATACGGTCATACCTGTTAAAAGTAATATAAAATTTCTATTCAATAGTATTTTATACAAAATATCATCCTTAAAATTAAAGGGGCTGTACCAAAAGTCTATTTTGGGATTAGCCCTTTTTACATTTAACAGTAAAAAGGTGTAAAATTAAGTCAAGAATGTAATAGTATTTCTCCCTATTGCTCTATATACCCTCTATATGGTAGCTAACTTTACAATATTATGTGCAATACTTAGAGCCTATCCGAAAAGTCAAATTTATAGTAGAATATT
>JBEHWO010000478.1:0-5067 GCA_040217695.1 Vulcanimicrobiota bacterium
GTTTTCCCGTTCCGTTACCTATCTGTTTGAAGGATTCAAGAGGTGATAAATCTCCGTCGGCAATCTTATTTACCGCCTCACGTATATTTGTTACCCTGTCTTGAACAAAATTGGTAGCTTCTCCCGTCTGGGCAAATATGCCCTGATATTTTCCTTCCACTCGCCTGGTATAATCGTTTACCGCCATTCTCTGCAATACCTGACAGGACTCAACAAGACCTCCGAGACCGTCAATACAGTTATTTATATTATTTTTTATTTCATTGAAATCACCTTTATAGTTATCTGTAATCTTCGGAGGTATATCGCCTTTGGATATTCTGTCAATATATTCTGCCGCCACATTCAGAGGTCCTATTACTGCGTCAAGAAGCTTATTTATACCTGTAAGTATGGGTCTGAACTCAAAATTAATCTTTCCCGCATCTCCCCTCATATCCAGCTTACCGTTAAGGGTACCGTCGATCAATCGTTCAACTTCGTTTATGGAACTGTTTATAGTGGAACTGATATTTTTCCCGAAGAACATACCGAGACCCACTGCAAGAATAAGTCCTACAAGTATGGACAGAGCCATAACAATCATGGCAGAGCTGGCTGTTTTTGTATTATTCTCCGAGCCTTTCTTTGCTTCATCAAGCATAATGGCAACCATTTTATTTATGGCTTCCTGTTCCGCTTCTGCAGCAACAAGGGCATCACCCTTCATCAATACAAGCGCTTCTTCCTGTTTTCCCTGTTTCGCAAGTTCTGTCAGTGTAGCCAGATGTTTACGATAGACTACTCTTGTTTCTGCAAAACGTTCATTTGCCCTCTTGAGTTCTTCTGATAAAACTTTTTTTTCAAATGCTTCCAGATTTTCACTTATAAGTTTAGAACAATCTGTAATCCTATCACCATGTTTCTTGGCCTCCTGGGGATCTTTTGTATAACACATATCTCTGGCAGCAATCCTTGCCTTTTGAAATTCTACAGATATATTCATAAGATTTGTAATAGGAACAGTAATATTTTCATATAATCTGGCATCGGCTTTAGCAATCTTGTTTAAATTTACAGATCCAACTATACCGATAATAAGTGCTATGAAAGCAATTATTAAAAAACCCCCTATAATTTTAGTCCCTATTTTCACATTATCCAGCATAATAAAAACCTCCTGTTTTAAAAATATTTCATATCTTACTATATTCATAATTAAGCAATATATGTGCCACAGAAATATTTTAAAGAAATAAAACATAAAAAAACCTTTCAAAACAGGGAGAAATAAAAAATTTAAAGATAAAAAAACAGGTGAAATTTATAAAAAATATGTAGCAATGGCACACAAGTGAGACTTTAAATATGTAAAATGACACACCCGGGGCGTAATGCGTGATAATCGTGACGCGTAACGCGTAACGCGTGACGGGTGGTTCGTGATGCGTGATAATATAATCGTGACGCGTAACGCGTAGAATTACCATGGTTACTACCATTTACTGCTCACCACTCACGACTCACTTTTACTTATTGTAAATTTCAACCGGTTAAGCTATACTTTACTGTAGTGAGCATAAATAATACATATTTACTATCGTAACGCGTGACAGGATGAGGATTTTTATTATATGCTTATGCTCAGTTCAGTAATAAAAAACGGGAGAGTGAGCAGTTTATGGAAAATGATGTAAAAAACAGAGTCATAGTAATCACGGGAGCTTCTACCGGCATAGGTAAAGAAACGGCGCGACTGTTTGCCGGGAAAGGAGCTACAACAATAGCCATATCAAGAAATATAGAGAAACTGCAGAAAACAAAAGATGAACTGGAAAAAAATGGGGGTAAATTGAATATATATGCCTGTGATGTCAGTAAAGATAAAGAAGTAAAATCACTTGTATCGAATATTATAGAAACTTACGGTACTATAGATATTCTTATAAATAATGCAGGCGTCGGTTATAAAGTTCCGGTAGAAGATATGACGGTGGAACAGTTCGATGAAATGATGAATACAAACATAAAAGGTGTTTTTCTTATGACACGATATGTATTGCCATATATGAAAGCAAGGAAAGAAGGATATATTATAAATATTTCATCAGGTGCGGGAAGAAACGGTATAGCCGGTATGTCAGGTTACTGTGCGTCGAAATTTGCACTCATGGGTTTTACTGAATCAGTGGCTCTGGAAGCAAAACCGTTCAATGTAAGAGTTTCCGTTCTGTGTCCCGGTTCTACAAGCAGTGAATTTCATCAAAATATCGGTGTAAATCCTGATAAAACTGCCAGAGAAGCTATGATACAGCCTGAAGATATAGCTGAAACAATTCATCACATGGTAATACAGCCTGAAAGATACTGGATCTTTGAAGTAGTTACAAGAGCTTTTATGGCAGGGAAAAAGTGAAAAGTGAAAAGTGAAAAGTGAAAAGTGAAGGGTGAAGAGTGAAGAGTGAAAAGTGAAGAGTGAAAAGTGAAGAGTGAAGAGTGAAGGGTGAATAGTGAGTAGTGAGTAGTAGGTAAAAACACGCATCACGCATTACGCATCACGCATTACGCATCACGCATCACGAACCACCCGTCACGCGTTACGCGTCACGCGTCACGATTATATTATCACGCATTACAGCTTATTATGAAGATAAAACAGATAAAAAACAAATTAATCAATATATATAATTCGGCCATAAAGAGAGCTTCGCCCCGTATGGCAGTAAGAGAGAATATTAAAATGGCCGGGAATACACTGGAAATTAACAATAAAATATTTACATTCGACAAAATATTTATTGCAGGTTTCGGGAAAGCTTCCTGTGCCATGGCACAGGGGATTTTAGATATCATACCTGAAGAGATTGCAGAAGGAGTAGTTGTAACAAAATACGGTCACAGTCTGCCTCTGGACAAGATTGAAATAATTGAATCAGGGCATCCTGTACCTGATGAAAATTCCATTAAAGGTGCAGAAAAAATCATAACTTATTTAGATAAAGCTTCTCAGAATGACCTGATTATTTTTCTTATTTCCGGAGGAGGTTCGTCAATAATCGAAAAACCGGGAGAAGGTATAAGTCTTTCAGATATACAGATCATGACAGACCTGCTTATCAGGACAGAGGCAACGATTCAGGAAATAAACATAATAAGAAAACATCTGTCTGAAATTAAAGGAGGAGGTCTTGCCAGGATGGCTTATCCTTCATCCTTTATTTCCCTTATCATATCAGATGTAATCGGTTCCGATGTTTCCTCTATCGCCTCAGGCCCGACATGCGGAGATATTTCAACATTTAAAGACTGCCCGGATATTATAGACAAATACGATCTTTCAGACAGAATTCCCGTTTCAGTAAAAAATCTTATTTTTAAGGGAATAAAGGGAGAAATCCCTGAAACGCCTTTTCCTGATGATCATATATTTCAACAGAGCATAAACTGCCATGACAGTACACTTACAGATAAGAATCTGTCTTCCCGTCACGCGTTACGCGTTACGCGTCACGCCTCACACATAAACTCCATCATTCTTGACAATGAAACTTTTTGCCATATACTGGAAGAAGAAGCAAAAAAAGAAGGTTTTAAGACAGTATATATAAAAACCCCTCTTACAACAGGTACAGGTGAAAATTTTATAAAAGGTCTGAAAGAATTAATGACAGGTTATACAGAAGAAACATTGCTCATACTGGGAGGAGAGGTAACTTTTAAAATTCCTCCTATCTCAGGGAAAGGAGGAAGAAATCAGCATTTATCGCTTCTTTATACAAGGGATATTCTTCCCTATCATCCCGGCACATGTGCATTATTTGCCTCAACAGATGGTACAGACGGCCCTACTGACGGAAGCGGAGGCTTTTCTCACAGAGGATTAAAAGATATAAAAGGATTAACTGAAGCCATAGATAACTATGATTCTTATAATTTCTTAAAAAATTATGGAGAACTTTTTACGACAGGCCCTACAGGGAATAATTTAAATGATGTTTTTTTGATATATACCGGAAATATTAACAGTCTGCAAAACCAGTTTGTCACGTAATAGGCTCAGATCTTTTCCGGAAGAGTCCGTCCATCGACAGGTTTTAATACGGGTAATAACTTATTTGGAGCGGTACCTGGTCTCAAATATATTGAATCGTGACGCGTAACGCGTGACGCGTAACGCGAGGAAAGAGACTATTAATAAATTGCCATTCCTTATGAAAATATAGAGGAGAAAATTATGGGAGAAACAAAGCAGGACAGATATGAAAGAATATGTAATGAGCTTTCAGATATAATTATAGTTATTGAACCGAAGAGCAGGGAAATTATATGGGTAAATTCGGCAGTCAAACATATTCTTGGTTATGAAAAAAATGACTTAACAGGTAAAAACTATTCATCTTTATTGCCGGATGAAGGTTCTCATATTAAAGATCTGGATAAAATCAATATATATGATGCAGTCATAGAAGAACAGGAATTTGTCCGCTCAGACGGCTCTATATGTGCAATGGATGTAACGGCAGGAATGATTAACTGGACAGATGAGCAGATAGCCATCGTTATAACCCTCAGGGATATTACGGAACGTAAATTAATGAGAGAAGAACTGGAAAAAACGAGAAAAGAATTTATTGCCATACTGACACATGATTTAAAAAATCCTCTCGGAGCAATTATGAACTTTATAGAACTGTTAGAAGGTGATTTACAGGAAAAAGATAAATGTGAATGTATAAATATGATAAGATATTCAGGAGACATTATGCTTAATCTTATCAATAATATAGTCGGTTCATCCAGGATTGAATCCGGTAAAATGACTTATAATTTCCATGATTTTCTTCTTGAAGATCTGCTGCAGGAAATGAGAAAAACCTTTATGCCTGCAGCTGCAGAGAAAGAAATCACCCTGAATTTTACCTGCAAGAAAGGCACTGTTATATATGGAGACAGAGAAAAAATAAGGCAAATATTTCAGAATTTTATAAGCAATGCTCTTCGTTATACAAAAAAAGGTTTTATCAATATCATATCATCTCATAAAGGTGATAGAGTGAATCTGGAAGTATCGGACACAGGATGCGGTAT
>JBEHWO010000479.1:0-5052 GCA_040217695.1 Vulcanimicrobiota bacterium
CTGCTCCAGTACCTATTACTGCACCATGTAAAGCAGCTTTCCCGCCTTCATCCATGTTTTGATATGTACCTACGATGCTCTTATTATAAAAATCCTTTACCTTACCGGCAGCCTTCTGTAAAAAATTATCCGCTTCAGGCTTTTCTTCTTTATGTATTTCTACCTTATCTACTGTAGACGAAAGACTTATATCTTCATCTTTCTTTGCTACAGAACCGGTCTGTTGAAATGTTTCTATTCTGTTATTACTGCCTATAATCACCTTATCTCCTCCTTCCTGTTAGTCCTCTTTTGCCTGTTTTACAAGTTTAAAGATATGGGAACACACTGCACCTATTATTCCGCCTCCTACAGCACCTGCCCCGAGACCGATAAGAGCGCCGCCAAATGGGCCTATGGAATTTGAATGTTCCAGATTAGGTGTTTTCCATTCTCCTACCTTTGTCCAGCTTATAGACGGATCATTTCTGTGCCAGTATCCGTCATGTTCATAAGTATAATAGGTATATGTATGACGGACATTTTCCGATGTATAATAGGTATAGGAAGAACCATCGCTGTTATAGTCTGTATGAGCTACAGATTCAGTAGTATAATAAACATATTCATGTGGCACAGAATGGCCGTCTTCCACGTCTCTATGTGTCCACCCTTCCAGCTTCGGATCTTTTATATCATGAGTCTGCCAGTTTTCAGTAACCTTATCACTGGCAGCATTTTTATAGCCCATGACAAAACCTGTCACTGCTCCGCCTGCTCCGCCTCCTGCCGCACCTATAATCATCATTTTGTTCATCTGAGTTCTGGTTTTTTCATCAGGTGTATCTCCAATAATATGTTTATGTATCCAGTTACCTGCTTTCTTACCAAATGGTTCGGCATTTCCTTCCGGTGTTCTATCAAATTTATCCTGAACTTCCAGCGAATTACTTTCATCCTTTACTTCTTTTTTCGGTTTAAAAGAAGATAAAGACTGGCTTCTAATATCTGTTGATTTAATATCCATTTTTGTCTCCTTTCGTGAAAAAAAATTACACTTATTGTGAAATAAAGCCTTCTTCTACTTGTTTTTAAGTTTCCGGTGTGTTCCGAATTTGAGCAAAATAAAATTCAGGCTATCTTCCAGTCATCTCCCCATTTTACCCCCGGCCATTAAGCTGACTGAACATATCCATCGCGTCGGAGGTATTCTTAATGCCTACCATATCAAGAATTCTTATAAACTGAGCTGTACATTCTTCTCTATTTTTTTCTTTGCTAATATATTTGTTTATAAAGAGATAGTCGTCCATTGCCTGCTCTGTGCATTGTTCAGTTCTTGCAAGGTCCATATAAAGATTAAGAGCGCTCTGTCTGTTTTCATCGGTTAATATGCACTTTTCTATCTCGGAATAATATTCCTGTACGTAACCGGTCTGGTTGATTCCTACGAAGTTAAGTAAATTTATAAACTGTTCCGTCATCTCTTTTCTGGATCTTTTTTCATCAACATACTTGTTTATAAAGAGATAGTCGTCCATTCCCTGGGCTGTGTCTTGTTCGGCTCTCCCAAGTGCCATATAGAGATCCACTGCATCTTTTCTGACTTCATTCTGTTTCTCTCTTAAAGTGTCTCCTATATCTATAAAGTTTTGCTGAGCAGATGATGTACAATTGACTCCACAGTAATTAAGAATTCTTATGAACTGGCCGGTTGCTTCTTTCAATGTCTCATTTTTCTTCATATTGTCCTCAATTACAATGAGATCATCCTGTGCATCGTCCGCTGAAGACTCCACTCTCATAAGATCAAAGAGTGCCTGCTCTTTTGTGTAGATATTACCGTTAGGCACCTTTATGGAGAAGGTAACATCTTCAGCATCACTGTTTTCGGAAAGAGTGACTTTATCATTATCTGCAAATAGAGTTTCTTCCTTTACCTTCTGGGATGTTTTTACATTCTGCGAATCTGTCAGACCTATTTTATCTAACATTTTACCTAATATTTTCATACTTATTACCCCCTTTATTGTTATTTTATAGTATGTATTTACTATACTTTTGCAATTTTCAAATAAAGCCTTATGCCACCTTGTAGGGGCGCACGGCCCTGTGCCCCTACGGGATAACGTTTTTTCAAGATTCTGCAAAAGTATAGTATTTAGTATTTAACCACATTATACATAACTTTCTCCCCAGTAACTGTCTCCCCTTTCGGAAACGAAGGGGACCCAAACAAAGAAGTCATCCACGAAATACTCGAACTCGTCGAACTCGAAATCTCACCGCCTATGACACCGCCGCCTGCGGCACTGCCTATGCCTATGGCACCGCCTATGGCACCGCCTGCGGCACCGCCGGTGCCACCGCCGGTGCCACCGCTCTGTTTGCCTGTTATCGTTTGTGGATTCTTATGTTTTTCCGCAAATTCTTTCAATTTAAATATATCTTCTGTCTCCGGTTTTTCTTCCGGTTTTTCTGAAGTACCCATAGATACTACATCCTCTGGTTCTGTATCTTTCTCCTTTACAGGACTTCGAAGAGAAGTTTTACTTACTAGTTTTGATCCTAGTACTCCTAATGTTCCGTAGTATGCTCCGGCTCCGTTTTGTTTTTGTATCATTTTATGACACTCCTTTCATTTTATTGTTATGTTGTTGTTAAAAACTGTTGAAGGTTTAACTATCGAATTATCCTTACATAATTCAGTAATGTAAATATGTCCTGATTTCTGTAAATCAACAATACACTGTTATAACTTGATAAATTAATATAAGAAAAATATAATTTGTTGCGAAAGTCAATAATGTATTGCCTCCTTTATTCAGGAATTTTCAGTGCCGTATTTTTTTACTACTTCTAACCAGCCTGTTTCTTTATTAAAGAGTGTATTTTCTTGATAATCCTTTATATAGTATTCAGCTCCTTTCACAGGTGCATAAATAGCCATACCATGACAGTCATCAAGACCAAGACCATCAGTGGTAAATCCTTTGATAAATATTTTCCCCCACATTTGCTCAATAGAATTCGCTGCTTTCTTCAGCTCCTCATCTTTAATTTCCTGGCTGTTTTTAATCTGTCTTGTCAGAGAAATTAGATCCCTCATATCCTCATAGGGTTTGACATGGGCATTGGGATCTGCCGTCTGGTTTCTTATGGCTCCCTGACTGAAGTGCTGGGCTTTACGGAAGGCTTTTTTGATTATTCCAGGAGGTGTCTGAGTATTTATAAGTTTTTCTGAGAAATTTTTTAATAGCTGTACAAGTTCCGGCATGTTTTTAAGATTTAATTCGGCTTTAAGGGTAAAATGTTCCTGCGCTTCCAGAGCTATATCCATAACTCCGGGGACTGTTAATTCACTCTGAGATGCTCTGTATGTCATCTTTTCAGCCAGTGCCCAGTAATTCCAGCTATTACCGTAATTCATTTCTTCCGGCCCAACCATATAATCTACCGAGTCTTTCAGAGCAAAGGCTGTTTCGGCACATGCCATAAAGCATGCATCGAATGCCATTATATCAAGTTTTTGTCCTGTTTCTCTTGTTACTTCCTTGAGGGCTCCGGCTATTTCTTCATTATCAAGATGATCCTTTGCAATATTATCAGGAAGACAGCCCAGGAAAGCTCCTCCATGTCCTCCCATAAGGACCATATAATGTTTTGCAGGATATTTTTTCATACCCCATAGAAGGAAATTTTTCAGGGTTTCTCCATCTCCCATATTGGTTTTACCGAGTTCTTCGTAATCTTTCAGTTTAATTTCTCTGTCTCTGTGTTTCCCTTTTATCTCAGGTTTATCTATATAAAACCTGTTTGCTGCTCCGTCATTTTTTATATGGCTAATCTGTGCGGCAAAATTAATATTTTTGTCGCTTCCGATTAATCCTGCTCCTTCTATGGCACGGGTTAATTCATAGTCCATAGTGGGATCACAATTTCCATTTGCAAAAAAAAGAACAGTCCATTCTTTTGGTGCAGGCGGAGAAGAACTGACTTCTTCTGAAGTATTCCCTTTATCGGCTACGGAAACAGTGTTTTTCTCAGTCTGATTATCCTTTCTGATAACCGGTTCAGTATTTTTCTCTTTTGTCTCCTCTCTTTTAACAGCCTTTTCTTCAGTCTGATTATCCCGGGGGATAAACTGATCAGAAGGTTCTATATCTGTCTGTTTGTCTGTTGCAGCCTTTTTTTTAGATTGTCCGAAGTCTATGCCTGGAACTGAGTTCTGGAAAAAATTGCCTATTATGGACATTATTATTACTTCCTTCCGAATTTTTTGATTTTATATTACCTGTAGTTTTGCACTTTTTTATAAAACCGTTGATTTTATTGGCTTCAATTTTAAACCTGGAACCTGATAATTTTAAGGCTTTTTTTAAACTGTAAAAGTATAGATTATTTTATAGTGCAGTTCATAACAAATTACAGATAATCCTTGCGTAACGCGTCACGAAGCCGAAGCACTTAATTTTTAATAAGTTATGAACGTAACTATATGTTGTTGTTAAAAAAGTTATTATCATATCCCTGCATAATCTGGTAATGTAAATAATCTATAACCCTGTAATTTAGCAATACATCGTCCTGACCTGATAAAATTAATATAAAAAAAATATAATTTGTTGCGAAAATAAATATAAACACTACCGATTTCTCCGGATATATAAAGATTTATTTTTTTTTCATATCTGATATAATAATAAAGAGGTGAGGTTTTTATGAAGAGAAAAAAAATACCCTATGGCATATCGGATTTTGACCGGATAAGAAGACAGAATTATTATTATGTAGATAAGACAGGATTTATAGAAAATATAGAAGACAGCCCTCCCTATCTGTTCTTCATCCGTCCCAGACGTTTTGGTAAATCTCTCTTTCTGTCTCTTATGGAATGTTATTACGACATAAAAAGGAAAGATAATTTTGAAGAGATTTTCTCAGGGACTTATATTTATGATAATCCTACAGAGGAAAGAAATAAATATTTAATATTAAAATTTAATTTTTCAGCAGTAAAATCAGATATTAATAAAATAGAATCTTCTTTTAATAGTACAATAAAGCTATCGT
>JBEHWO010000480.1:0-5052 GCA_040217695.1 Vulcanimicrobiota bacterium
ATCTCCGGGGTTAACAAAATAACTTCCCCACTTGCCATTTTCATCGGGAAGACCGTCTTGACCTGGAAAAATTTCCGGCATTCCACCGGGCAGATAGTTTAAAAAACCTTTTTTATTGAAAACATAACTTACATGATCGACATATCTGGAAGGATAATCATTTTTAAGATAATGCAATTCTTTATCATAAAATACAGGGCCTTCTTTCTTATTTTCAATATTACCTGCCCCCTGTGGCACCATCTCATCTTCACCTATTGATACATAGGCTATTACCATTATGTCATCATCTGTTCCTTCAATTCCATCACGGCCATTCTTAATTTTTTTAATCATTTCAGGAGTAATATTATCCAGGTCATTTCCTGGATGAAGAATTACAAGATCGAAATCAAAAACTCTGGAAATTGTTTCACAATCCCATTGTCCGTAATATACAAGATATTTTAGAGGATATTTTTTATTATATTTCAAAGAAGTAGCTCCTGCTTTTTCAATGGAGGATATACTAAGAAAAAAGGCAAAAAAAAATAAAATCAGAAAAATTTTGCCTGTTATCATGCTGTATTATTATCCTCCCTTTTTGGCAAGCCTTATAAGCTTCGTACCTTTCACGGGGCCTTTTGAACCATCTTTATCATCATCGGAAATACCGGGAGGAAGCGACATTTCTGTATATGTGTGTTTAACGGGAATGGTAAAGGTGAAAGTACTTCCCTTTCCGAATTCACTTTCAACCCATATTTTGCCTCTGTGATATTTAATAATCTCTTTACATATAGGAAGGCCGAGACCTGTACCGTCAGGTTTACCTGTGGCAGTATCTTCTATCTGACAGAATTTGAGGAAGATTTTTTCATAATTTTCCGGCGCAATTCCTCTCCCGGAATCCTTAACAGATACGTGCAGACTGCCATCTTTATAATAAGCATTAAGCTGGATTGACTGATTCTCGTGACAGAATTTTATAGAATTTGAAAGTAAATTCGTTATGACCTGAATAATCTTGTCTCTGTCTACCATAACCTTTGGAAGGTCATTTTCTATCTGCAGTTCAACCTGAAGATTTTTCTTACTTATAAGGGAACTGGTTGAATTTACAGCACTCACTATTAATTCTTCTATATCTGCTTCTTCAGATTTCCATTCCGTTCTGCCTGATTCTATTTTTGAAATATCCAGCACATCATTTATAAGTCTTGTAAGTCTTTCACTTTCATCATTTATTATTGTAAGAAATTCCTTTTGAGTTTCTTTATCTTCATCATAGGTAAGCAAAATTTCTGCAAAGGATTTTATCGAAGTAAGAGGAGTTCTCAATTCATGTGATACAGTACTTATAAATTCGGATTTCATCCTGTCAATTTCTTTTTCATAGGTTATATCCCTGAGAAGAGTCACCTTCCCGAGTTCTTCTTTTTTCTCATTCATCACCCTTGAAACACTTGCTTTTAAGGTTCTGGGCGCTCTCTCAAGTAAAGATGAAAGTTCTATCTCTTCCGAAATTGATTCTTCATCAAGAGGGAGTTTTTTATTAAAAAGCTCAACGAGATTTTCATTATCTATAACATCTTCCAGGAGCCTGTCCTTCAATTCCTCTGCAGAAACTCTGAAAATTCGTTCAAAGGCAGGATTAATGAGTATAACAGTTCCGGAAGAATCCGTAACTACTATGCCGTCTATGATACTGTTTATAATGGCTTCTATCTGATTTTTCGCCTGTATAATAGCCTCTGTAGATCTTGCAGTTTCTATGGCAGCAGCAGCCTGTCCTGCGAGAATGGAAAGTAATTCAGAATCTTTTTCTTCAAGGGGTTCATCGTAATAATCATCTTTACCTGCTATTAATGAACCAATAACCTCTCCTTTTACTTTAAGAGGCATTTCTATGAAATTCTTAACATCCAGTGCTTTTATATAGGGATGAAATTCAGGAGGAACTGAAGCAAGATTATTTACAAGGAGCGGTTCACCTTTAACTACAGAATAAAGAGTTACACCACTTTCAATCTGCTGCTCAAATTTATTCAGATTTTTCAAACTGAAGCCGACACCGCGGTGAATAAAAAAATCCTTCTCCCCGCTTTTAATCAAAATAACAAGACTGCGATTATATCCGAGTTTACTTACAATAGCTTCACTTATGGTTTTCAATATACCCTGTAATGTCGGAGCCGAACTTATCCATGTACCTATCTCATGAAGTGTAAAAAGGCCTTTGACTTTTTCATCCAGAAGTCTGTTAACTTTTGTAAGTTCAAAATCAGTTTTAATAAGAACCTTGGAATTATCTTCCATTTCTTTATAGGTAGCTTCCATTTTTTCCTTTTCTCTGGCCAGTTTCTCCACATTCTCTTCAAGTTCTTTCTGTACCCTGTGCAGTTTTATTTCATAAGTTTCCTTTGTTTTTTGACTGATAAATTTCCCCGCATTACTGCATAAAAAGGTAAAAACAATAAAGAAAATAACAATAACAGCAGGAATAAAATAGTTAAAAGGATAGGTGAAGTTACCATAAAGGAAACATAACACACCTGTCAGAACTATAAAAATAACAGACACGCTCCAGAGGTGTAATACCGGTTGAAATACTGTCAATTTTTCTGTTTTATTCATAAAAACACCCTCTGAATTACCTGCCAATGAATTGATAAGGTTTCTGTTTCCCTGACCGTGTCAGCCTTCGGGTAAACAATGATGCGTAACGCGTGACACAATATAATCTGTAATTTATCATAACTATTTTTTACCACTGAAGATTTCTTCTAACCTCTGAAGCATTTTAACGGGACTGAAAGGTTTCGTAAAATACTCATTAGCTCCTGCCTGCAGGCCTTTCTCTTTATCTGCATCCTGACTTTTGGCAGTAAGCATAATAATATAAAGATTCTTAAATTCCTGATACTTACGTATTTCCAGGCACACATCATAACCATTTTTTTTAGGCATCATTACATCAAGAAGAACCAGATCTGGCCTGTAAGACTTGATCTTATCCAGAGCATCCTCTCCGTTATTTGCACAGAGAACATTATATCCCTTCTTCTCCAGAACGAAACAGAGAGATTTTATAATATAGGGCTCATCATCTACTAAAAGAATTTTTCTGGTAAGCATATGTTTCATTTACGATATATATATTTAGCTATCAGCTATCAGGTTATAGTGAGTAGTGAATACCCGGATCTATCACATATCACAATTCGTGACGCGTGACGCATGACGCATGACGCGTGGAATGTTTTAAAATCTGCTGATGCTGATAGCTGAATGCTTACTGGAAATCTTTATTCAGTATTCTATCAGTTAAAGAAATATCCTGCTTTTCTTTTATTGTAGTGGCTATAATTTTATATGAGAATCATAATGCGTGATGCGTTATAATCGTGACGCGTAACGCGTAACGCGTGACGGGTGGTTCGTGATGCGTATTTTCACCACTCACGACTCACCACTCACGACTCAATTACCCCGTAATTCTTCCAGGCATTTTCCTGCTTTATAGTTGTATTTATCCAGTTCAAGAACAATTTTGTAATTTTCTTCCGCTTTTTTTCTGTCACCTCTGGTCTGATAAATCAGACCCAGTAAAAGATAACCATCAGAAAAACCTTTATCTTTTTCAATGGCTTTTGAAGCATAACTCAAAGCAGATGTAATATCACCTGAATATAAAGATATAAAAGATTTTGAAGCATAACCTTCAGGAATATCCATGACAGAAGATTTTTTAAACCATTTCACACCTTCCTCTTTATTACCGGAAACATAAAGAGAAAAACCAAGATAATAATACAGTATATGTCCGTCTGGAACATTTTTGAGTCCTTTTCTGTAGCAATCGGCAGCCTGTTTCCATTCACCTTTATACTGAAAAGCTTTACCTGAATTGAAATAAAAAGATAAAAAATCCGGTTTGATATCAATGCCTCTGTTGAAGAATTCTATAGCTTCATCGAACAGCCCCTGTTTCATCAGGGAAATACCGAGATTGAGACAGGCAAGATAATTCCTGCGATCCAGATTTAACAGTTTCTTATATTCACTTACTGCTTTCTCATAAAGTCCGAGAGAGTTATAAATATTACCGAGATTATTATATGCTGCCAGGTAGGAAGGGTTAAGGGTTATTACAAGAAGATATTCATCTATTGACTTCTGAGTATTACCTGCCAGATTATAACTGTAGGCAAGATTATAATGAAAATCGGGGTTCTGTGGTTCCAGTGTCACTGCCTTCTGAAAGCAGGAAATACTGTCTTTCTTATTACCCAGGGAAAGATAGATCTTTCCGAGTTGAACAAAACACACAGACGACGAAGGTTCCATTTCCAGAGCTTTTTTATAAAATTTTTCCGATTCTTTAAGATCATTTACTTCAAGGAAAAGCTGGCCCATTTCAATAAAGGTATGATAATCAGGTCTTATCTTTATGGCCTGTTCAAAATAATTCAGACTCTTATCATATTCTCCCTGAGATCTGTACATAGAGCCCAGGGCAGTAAGTAAATCAGTATTCCTGGGTTCCAGTTCTATGGCTTTTTTATAGGCTTCTTCTCCTTCCTTCCAGAGATGAGAAATACTGTATGATTGTCCGAGATAAAAATAACAGATAGCACTGTAAGGATTTATTCTGAGTGCTTCTTTATACTGACCTATGGCCCTGTTCATTTCACCCTTTCTTGCATAAAGCTGTCCGCAGAGATAGCGGGCAAGAAAATTATCCGGTTCAAAAACAATTGCCTGAAGTAAACATGAAAGACCATCATCATATTTATTTAACATTCCCAGTGCAGCACCTTTCCCTGTAAGACCATCTACCATGTTCGGTGAAATTTTAAGGACTTTATTGAACATATTGAGAGCTTCTTCGTATTTTCCTGTATTCAGGTAAATAGTTCCAAGTTGAAGCAAATAAGACATATTTTCCGGCTCAATTTCAATCGCCTTTAAGAAATAAGGTAATGCTTTTTCATAATCCTTTTTATAAAGTACTATCTGTCCCAGGTTATAGTAATAAAAAGATGCCCTTATATTTTTCTCAAGTGCTTT
>JBEHWO010000481.1:0-5050 GCA_040217695.1 Vulcanimicrobiota bacterium
CCTGTAGTAATATGAAGATCTGATCCTCCCTGCGCGACTGTTATAGTAAGTAATTCTGATATATCTGTAATAGCCAAATTAAAGGTCACCCCCTTTTAAAACATCTTCTACCAGTTGCAGTAACTTCATAGTATTAAAAGGTTTTCTTATATAACCTGTAACACCCATTTTCTTTATATTTTCCAGATCTTTATCCTGAGACTTTGCAGAAACTATAATTACGGGAATAGAAATAGTGGATTTATCCATTTTCAGCGCCTGGATTACTTCAAGACCATCCATTTTAGGCATCATGATATCAAGTAAGATAAGATCGGGCAGATCCACTTTTGCTCTCATGACTGCTTCTTCTCCGTTGTAAGCTACTATAGTGTCATAATCTTCCTGCAAAGTTATTCTCAAAAGTTTTACAATAAATTTATCATCATCTACAAGTAAGATTTTCTTTTTTACCACAGTATCAGGTTCTAATTGTAAGTAACTGATGGCTTCATCAAGATATCTCTTTACCCATGGGTCCTGCTCCTGCTGAAGAGCAAGTTCAAGACCTTCTCTTGCCTCAATATATCCCATTAATCCGAGGGATTTGGCCGAGTTGCCTCTTACAGCAGCATCTTCATCTTTAAGGGTATCAAGCAATGGCACAATAGCTTTTCTGGCTTTAATTTTACCAAGAGCTTCAGCCACGTTGTTTCTTACACCGGAATTCTCGTCCTTTAATTTTACAATAAGCCCGTCTACAGCATCTTCACTTTCCAGGTTTCCCAGTGCTTCCGCAGCATTTCTTCTGACATCCCAGTATCTGTCGTTTAAGAATTTTATAAGATAAGGTACAGCTCTTTCATCTGCCATTTTTCCGAGAGCTCTTGCAACCTGACTTCTTACATTATCATTCGGGTCATCAGCAAGTCTGGCAATATGTAACATACAATCAGTCTGTCTCATTCTACCAAGGGCTTCTACGGCTCCTGCCCTTACATTCCAGCCTGTGGAAGAAAGAACCTTCAGAAGATTTGGCACATCGGATTTTGTACATAACTGTCCCAGTAAATAAGATACCTGGTCTGAAAGTTCACTGTCACCTTCTGAAATAATATCAAATAATGGCTTTGTATAACCGGTTTTGGCCAGTGCCTTTATAACATCAAATTTTATTTCTCTTTCCCCCAGAAAATCTTCCATAGACTTGATATTATTGTAATCTCCCGTATCGCCCAGGGCATTTATTATTGCTTTTTTAATGTCTATATCTATATTTGTTCCCCGCAAATATGTCAATAAAACCTTTGAGGCTTCAGATCCTCCTATTTCTCCGAGTGCCTCTATTACCTTTAATCTTACATTTCTATCACGATCATCAAGAAAATCTTTTAAATGTTTTACCGCCTTTTTATTACCGAGTTTACCAAGCTTTCTTGCTGCATGTTGACGGGTATACTCATTTTCATCTTTCAATTCTTCTAAAAGAGTATCCAGTAATTGTTGCATAAATATTAACCTCCTGGAAATAAATTCCGGATTCTAAGTACCGCTCCAAATAAATTGGTGTCCAATATTTATATGAGAATCGTAACGCGTAACGCGTAACGCGCTGCATCATTTATTTACCTGTTAATTCTAGTGCCTGTTTTAAAACTCCTTTACCATCCACCAAACCATAGAGCATGGGTTCTATCAGAGCGACAGGTTTACTGTATTTTTCTGCCATATTCCTTATTTCTTCCAGTCTATGTCTTACCTGTGGGGCTACCATTATTAAATCACTTTTATCTATCATATTTATTAAACCTGAAACACTTCCGGAGTCTACAGTTATATTTTCATTCATTCCTTCAGCTGCCTTAACCATTGCTTTTACAAGCAAACTCGTAGACATACCACCTGAACAAATTACAAGTATTTTCATAATATTTCCCTTCACATAAAAAAATTACGAAGATTATAAAATTTATTCTGTTTAAAAATTAAAAAACTATAGAAAATATTATATCATTAACTGTATTGTAAGGTCAATTGCAGTATTAATGATAGTTAGATATTTTTTTTCAAACTATAAAAAAACGTGATTGATATATTATTATTAATTATGTTATAATCCTAGAAATGATTTATTTAAAACCAAAAAAATTATAGAAATCTCAGTATCTTCAAGGAGGGGAAAATGAGTTATAAAATATGGTTATTAATGGCAGTGGCAGTTTTTTTTAATATCTATCCATGTTTTTCTCAGGGTAAACCTTTCGTAATACATATAGCCAGAGAAACTATAGCCATAGGTGATCCTGAAGGTGAAGGGGTTGCAAGCAGACCATCGGGATGGCCTGCTCCTCTGGATACAAAATTTGAAAAAAAATTTAACGTTCCGTTCCCTCTAAAGCAGAATGCAGAATTGCGGCTTGAAGTACTCGGTGTTAATTCATCTAAAAATTATGTGGAAATTAACGGAGAAAAAATGGGAGCCCTTTTCCCTGATGGCGGAATGAATTTCGTTCCCTCTCTTATAATAATACCTGCAAAAGCTTTTGTACAGGGTGAAAATACAATTACTATAGAGGCAGACGAAGGTGTTAAAGATGAAGATCATGATAACTTCCTGATAAAAAATGTAGAGCTTATACTTTATACGGAAGGTCAGGTGCCTGTAAAGGATAATAATGCCAGACCTGAAGAAATTGTGACTCTTCCTTCAATTATAGATGTGATAGAAGGAGATGAATTTTCACTGCAACTGATATGCTCTACAAATGAAGGATATAAATGGCAGGTACAGAATTATGATGAGAAACTGTTAAATCTTGTATCTGAACAACAGCCAAGAGTATATGACAATCAGGGAAGACTTGAGCAGCAGTTTGATTTTCTTGCCCTGTTACCCGGTACAGTAAAACTGGAATTCAGAAAATTTTATCCTTCTACAGGAGAACTGGCCGCACTGGACGGACAGAGTACAGAAATAAGAATCTACAAACAGATAATACTCACCGGCACTGTTCAGGAGTGTTCCATACCTCAACTCGGAACACATCAACTTGTAGACGATACGGGGAATATATTATGTATTTTGAGAACAAAAAATTCGGAAGTAAATTTCAATGAATATATGACAAAAAAAGTGACCCTTGTAGGCAGAAAAGAAAACGAGGAAATTCCTGATTTTAACGGACTTATTTTAATGGTGAAATCTATAATTTTAAAATAAAAATTTAAGGAGGCTCTTATAAATGCAAAGTTTTATATTCAAATTATCTCTTCTTTCGATTATTATATCTTTTTTCGTTTCTCTGATAATTTTACCTTATTCCAGAGCAGAAGAAACTCTGGATATGAAAGATTATACCCAGGAAACAATTAAAAATGAATATCAATCTATATTGAAAAAACTCGGTAATAAAGACGGTGTGGGAGGCCCCAATGCTCCCGATAAAACCCAGATACTGAAGACAAAATCATGGGGAGTAAATGCAGTAGAAAAAACTGTATGGAATTCAGACGGAGATATTATCAGCTATGATGTATATGCCATGAAAAACGGAGAACTCATATGGGAACATGATCAGCCGAAAAAAGGCGGAAGAATCCATTTTATGATTACCATAGCCCAGGATGGTTCTATAACAAGAACAGATTTGACCAGACCTGTCGTGGTTCCGACTAAAGTTCCTACCAGTACTCCTACACCTGTTCCGACAGCAACCCCTACAATAGCAGCACCGACAGAAGTTCCTGCAATTACAGAAACTCCCGTGACAGCAGCATCTCCTGTTGCACCGACAACTGCACCGGCAACTCCTGTGACAGCAGCATCTCCTGTTGCACCGACAACTGCACCGGCAGAGGCAACACCGACTCCTGTGCCGCCGACTCCTGTACCGCCGACTCCTACAAAAGTGCCTCCGACTCCTGTTCGTGGCATAGAAAAGATAATATTTGTATCAAACAGAAATGGAAATCTTGATATATATACAATGAACGTAGATGGTACAGAGGTTAAACAGATTACTTCAAGTGCTTCAAATGAAGCCTATCCGGGTGTATCTCCCGATGGGAAGAAAATAACTTTTGCATCTAACAGGGATGGAAACTGGGAAATATATGTTATGGATTATGACGGTAAAGAAGAGGATTCTATCAGATTGACCTATAATAATACAGATGATCTTTATCCGTCTTTTACAGCCGATAGCAAACATGTTGTTTTCCAGTCGAATAGAGACGGGAACTCAGAACTCTATATGGTAGACATAACAGACCCGAGAACACAGATACGTCTTACCATAAATGAAACAGATGATGTCCATCCCCATGTATTTAAAGTATCTAAATAATATTGGACATAGAGAAGGATTTTCTTAATTAATTCAGAAAATTCTGTTTTATAATAAATTGGAATGTAATGTATTATGAAAAGGTGTTTAAATATAGGAATATTTACAGATGTTTATAAACCTGTTGTAAATGGTGTGGTTACATCTATTGAAAATCTTTTCAATTCTCTTGTGAAGTTAAATCATAAAATCTATATATTTGCTCCGGAATACCCTGGATATACAGATGAAAATAAAAATATATATAGATTTAAATCTATAAATTTATGGTCAAAAGTTAACTATCCTCTGGGACTTCCCTATTCCAGGAGAATTTTTAAGATTATTAATTCCCTTGATTTAGACCTTATACACTGCCACCATCCTTTCCTCATGGGAAGGCTGGGGCAGTATATTGCCCGGAAACTCAACATACCTTTAGTCGCAACACTGCATACTCAGTATGAAGAATATCTTCATTATGTACCTTTTAACAGGTATATTGTAAGATCTATGACGTTATGGGCTTTGAGAAATTTCTCAAATAGATGTGATACCCTTATTATTCCTGCAGAATCCAGAAAAAGACAGCTTGAAAAATACGGAATATCTTCCAGAATAAAGGTAATACCCAATTGCATAGAACCGGACATATTTAACAGATCGAACGGAAAAAAAATAAAAGACACATATTCTGTATCGAAGGAAGAGAAAATTTTAATTTTTGTAGGAAGACTTGCCAGAGA
>JBEHWO010000482.1:0-5049 GCA_040217695.1 Vulcanimicrobiota bacterium
ATCTTTCATACTTTGACCTTTACTTTCTACGGGTTTATCAGGCCTTTCAATCCAGTCAGGTGTTTCATTCCTTGGAATTTCCATCCTGTCAGCAAAAGTAAGAGAATTACCTTCACCGCATCCTGAAAAACATTTCCACTGCCCCGTTTCAAGATTAACAGAAAAAGAACTTTTCTTATCCTCATGAAATGGACATAAACCATTTGCCTGTTTACCGCCTGAGTGCAATTTAAATTTTTCAATATATCTTTCATAGAAACTGATATAATCTTTATAAACTGATCGCGTTTGAAACACTTCCTTAATCTTTGTTTAATTTTTTAGAAGGAGTATAGTTATTTTTTGCGAATATTTATATTACAGTCTACACTGTAACATCGACAAGACCTCTGGCCGGCAAAACCAAGTGGTCTTTCGTGCTTTTATAGACTATAGTCACATATTTACGTTTTGATTATTCCACATAAAAATATAAAAATCCTTTATAAAATAAAATTTTAAATACAATAACATTAATTTTCTTTAAAAATACTTGATCCATTTCATCTTTAATTGTAATATATATATAGAAAAAAAGAAACAAGAGAGAATATCATGGTCATGGAAAAAATTATTGAATATTTTAAAAAAAATGGATATGCCAGAATGAAAGAGCTGAAAAAAGTTTCTATTCCAACTCGTGATATTTCAAGACTACTGAAACAGGATATTATCCATAAAATAAAACCTGGTCTTTATCGTCTAAATGATATACCGGATTTTAATGGGATAAGCTCCAGTATAATAGATATATGTCAGGCAATACCGAAAGGAGTTATCTGCCTTATATCAGCTCTGGATTTTTATGATCTCACTACATTTAATCCTTTTGAGATATATGTAGCTGTCCCTCAGGGAGACAAAATTCATAAAATTATATATCCTCCGGTCAAAGGTTATTACTTCAGTCGAAACCTTTATGAATCAGGTATTCAAGTATTTAATACTCCTTATGGTCCGGTAAAAATTTACAATAGAGAAAAAACTATATGTGACATGTTCCGCTATCGTAATAAACTTGGAGAAGATCTTGCACTTGAAGGATTAAAAAATTACCTTGAGTTGTCAGGCTCCAGTATTAATAAACTTAGAAAATATGCAAAAATTTGTCATGTTGATTCTATAATATATCCCTATCTAAAAGCACTGGTAGTATAATGAATAAAGATCCTAAAAAGCAAATAAAAAACATATCTGCCTCTGTTAGAGCAAGATTACTTAATATTGCCAGACAGAATAATTTCAAATTTGACTCCTTACTTCTTCAATATTTTCAGGAAAGATTTCTTTATAGACTTTCTATATCAGAATATAAAGATAAATTTATTTTAAAAGGTGGTCTTTTATTCCTGGCTTATAATATACCATTAACTAGACCTACCAAAGACATAGACTTTTTAGGAAAACTTCTTTCCAGTGATTTTGATAACATCCATCGAATTATTCAGCACATTATAAATATACAGGTTCCAGATGGTATTAAATTCTTAACAAAAACAGTTATGGTAGATAAAATTAAGAAAGATCAAGATTATGAAGGTGTTAAAGTCAAAATTGAAGGTGAATTAGCAGGGGCAAGAAAGATGCTACAGATGGATATAGGTTTTGGTGATAAAGTAATACCTGCTCCTGTTAAAATAAATTTTCCTGTTTTACTGGATCATCCAGTGCCACAGATCATAGTTTATTCAAAAGAATCTGTTATTGCAGAGAAATTTGAAGCCATTGTAAAACTTGAGCTGGCAAATAGCCGGATGAAGGATTTTTATGATATCCTTTTTCTGGCATCCAGTCAAATTTTCAAAAGTAAACCTCTTCATAAGGCAATTTATACAACCTTTAAATATAGAAATACTCCTCTTGAAAAGAGAAAAGCTATATTTGCAGAAGAATTTAAAACACATACAGAAAAACAAAAATTATGGATAGCATTTTTAAAACGGGATAGGTTAACTTCTTTTGAAAAATTTGTTGAAGTTGTTGATCGTATAGAATTATTCATTGAACCTATTTTTATTGAAGGAATTACTAAAGTATCGGATAAAATATGGGAAAATAAATCATGGAAATGGATAGAAAAACATAAATTTACTAAGGAGCAAATCAGAGCAAATGGAGGCAAATGAAAGCAAATATATTACAATCAAAGAAGCTGCAAGGTTAGTTAAAGTAAATATTGCGACTATATATAAAAATATCAAAAGAGGAAAAATACATAGCAAATCAAAGCAAATAAGAGGGAAAGAAGTAAAATACGTAATCATCTCAGATATAGAAAGTTTTTTTAATATATCCGGCAAATCAGAGCAAATACAGGCAAATCAGAGCGAATCAGGGCAAATCAGAGCGAATCAAGGCGAACGATGGCAAATGCATGTAAAAGCAGACAAATCAGGTATATTAGAAGAACAGGATGAAATTTATTTAGAGCAAATACAGGCAAATGAGGACGAATCAGGGCAAACGATGGCGAACGAGGGCAAACGAGGGCAAACGAAAGCAAATGCAAATAAAAGCCCTCTATTGCAGGAACAGGATGAAATTTATTTGGAGCAAATACAGGCAAATGAGGACGAATATGGGCGAACGAGGGCGAATGAGAGCGAACGAGGGCGAATGAAAGCAAATACAAATAAAAGCCCTCTATTACAGGAACAAGATGAAATTTATTTGGAGCAAATACAGGCAAATGAGGGCAAATCAGGGCGAAACAGGGCAAATGAGGGCAAATCAGAGCAAATCAAAGTGAATTTAAAAGAAAATATCCGAGAGGTAATAGAAGAGTATTTTGAGTCTAAACAAACACAATTAATGAAGCCTATTGAAGAACAATCTATCTTTATTGCCGGAAAATTAAGCCAGGAAAACATATTTTTAAAACAGAAGATTGAAACCTTATTACAGGAACTAGAGTTATATAAAGCCTTACCTGGTCCTCCTGACTCGATAAATAAAATTCTTGTAGAAAATGACCAGAACTTAACTCTAGTGAAAAAAGAGAAAGAAGAGCTTCAGGCCAGGCTGTTGCAGGAAAAAGCAGAACTGGAAGCCAGACTGAAAGCTGAGGTAGAAGAAAAATCCATAATAAAGACTGAAGCAGAAGAAGCTTTGAAAAAATTAACTTCATTACCAGCTCCTGTAGAATCAATACATCAGCTATTACTGGATAATGCAAATAATTTAAAAGAACTGGTAACAGAGAAAACAAAAATTGAAACTCAGTTAAAAGAGCAAAATTCCACGATAAAAGAAAAAGAACATGCACTCAAGGAGAATTTTGAAATACACCGGCAGGAGATAGAGAAGTTAAAGCTACAGGCAGAAGAGGAAAAATCCATGCTCATAGCTCAAGTAGAAGAAGAGAAGAAACAGATAGCAGAAGCCTGGAAAAAAGAATTGGATCTGGCAAAAAAGCCCTGGTGGAAATTCTGGTAAATAACCATGAGTTTAATTATGTATGTTATTTTTAAGTTTTTATATAGACTCATGCCACCATAGCTGCAATCAACTGCAATGTAAATTGGTGTAGTGAGAGAAAGCGTGTCACCAGGGGCAAAGTAAACAAAGGTTTATTGATAATAGACTTTCTGTTGTATCGCCAGCATGTAAGGTAGTTTCATAACCTATATAAAAACAGGAATCTCTCATTAATACATAAAACAGGGGTGAAATGCTTTCCGGCACTCCCACCCATCCGAACCCTGCAAGTTCGCTCCAACCAAGCTCAGGGAGAAGACTCACTGTTACTCGCTTTCCAGATATTCCCTCTAAAACTGACGCAAATCTTTGAGTAGTAACTCAAAGACTTGCTGCATAAAGCTTTCCAGTTAGAAAAAGCAAGCCGATGCGATACATCTCCCTGAGCCAGGGCCGTTATATCCTGCTTGCACCGGTACGGCATAACCCAGGGGAAGCAAAGTTTTCCCGGCACAACTCCATCAATCCAATCTTTAAAAAATATGACCTAATGCCGGCAATAAATTCACCATCTCTCACAAGAGAAATTCTAAAAACTAAAGGAATATTTTTCAAAAACTTGAATAATATTCTTAAAAAAAATTACAGACATAATAAGGGAGTGTTATTTATATGAAAAATATAACAAAAGACATTTTTTTATCAACCATTCAATGCCCTGTTTTAGGATGGAATATCAGACATAACACAGATCCAACACCACTCACCCTTTCAGATAAATTCAGATTAGAAACAGGAATTGAAATAGGCAAAAAAGCCATAGAAACCTATCCATCAGGTATCCTGGTAGAAGATCTCAATACCACTGCTGCAGTAAAGAAAACAGAAAAATTACTAAACAATCCCGATACAAAAGCCATATTTGAAGGAGCTTTTATCTACAAATCTTTTGTCACCAGAGCAGATATACTTCTCCGTAACAAAAGCGGATGGAAAATGATAGAAGTAAAATCCAGCATAAACGATAGGGAAGATTACATTCATGACATGGCCTATACAACCATGATTATGGAACTTTCAGGACTCAAAGTTTCCCATATATCCTTAATGCATCTTTCAGAAAACTTCCACCTGGGAATGGAAACAAAAGATCTCTTCCTCGAAACAGATCATACAGAAGAAGTCCATAAAAAAGTCGAAGAATTCAAACCTCTGCTGGAAAAAATTCAGGAAATAACAGACAGCCCTGTAAAACCTGAAGCAGACCTTATATTTGCCTGCCGCAAATGTTATCTCTTAAAAAAATGCACAGGAAAAGACATCAAAAACCACATCTTTGATCTGCCGAGATTATCACAATCAAAATTCGACAAATTAAAAACCTTGGGAATTACTTCCATAGAAAACATCCCTGACAATTTCCCTCTCACGGATACACAGCTCAGAATTGCAAAATGCGTAAAAACACAGAAACCTTTTATAGGAGAAAGACTTAAAATAGAACTGGAAAACATTAATTTCCCTGCCTTTTATCTGGACTTCGAAACTGTTATGACAGCTATCCCTTTATACCAGAACATTACCCCCTATGAA
>JBEHWO010000483.1:0-5030 GCA_040217695.1 Vulcanimicrobiota bacterium
AAGTTAATTTTATTTCTCGCCTGTCAGAAGATGTCAAAAAGTAAAGTTGTAATCAATTCGAATCCTGTTATAAGTCTTTCAATAATTGGCAAATTAGATCTATTTGATTTTTTATTTGAAGAAGCAATAGTGCCTTATAATTTTTAATTAAGTCAGAGGAAAATATGGCTTCAGTCTGTATTTTCAGAACAAAAAAATCCATACTGTTCAGGATTTTTACCTTTCTTCTCGATTATTACAGGTGGACTAACCTCTGTTTTACCAGAAATTATTTCTTCCAGCTGAACCTGAAAACGCCATTCGTCACCATAATCGAATAGATAAAGTATTTTCTGTCCTTCAGTCAGTCCCAGTTCTCCTATGAATACTTCATCAACACATATACCCTCATCCTCATGAGGAGAGGTAAATTTTTCTTTAGACCAGGGTTTACCATCCATAAAAAAGGAATAGAGATGATCATTGTCAAAATCATAGGCTTTCTGTATAGAATTATGCAGATCCATCAGAGTATTACCTGCAGATATACTGATTTTTCGCCAGAGGTTTTTTCCCAGGGAAACTTTAAATATATAGGTTCCATCAATAAATTGTACACCTGTACGGGGAAGTGTTTTCATAAGGTTTCCTTCAGGAAAAAATGTTACGAAAGGCAGGAAAAATGGTTCACCATCTTTACCTTTACCCGGACTCATAGATGATATTTTTTCTTCATCTGCCAGTGGCAGACCCGGTATTACTTTCCATTCCAGTAATTCATTACGACGATATGGTAAATTCCATAAGTTTATATCTCTTTTTTCCTTTAAAATACTGGCCATAACCACTCCAAAATCTGTGGGCGTTATCGATTCCGCCTGGAACGCATGTTTTGAATACTGTTCCTTTGTATCTTTTATTACCTCCCAGAAACCGAAATAAGAAAAATATAGTAAAAAGTATTCCCAGAAGTACAGCATATCCAGCGGGAAATAACTATCTCTATTTTTTTCAATCTTAATCTTTTCATCTGGCTGCCTTTTACTCAGATATTCCATAAAATAATTCATCATAAATAAAGGGGATTTCTTGAAATAACCTGCCTGAAGTTTATCCCAATCGGCATCTACCCATAAGGTTTCCAGTAAAAAGAAATATTTTTCCGTATCTGTCAGGTCTTTATAGATTTGAATACGTTCGGCTGGTTTTAAAGTGAATTTATTACCTTTTTCGGGAATTTTGTGAAATAATTTTCCTGCTATGACAATATGATAAAATAAGTGTAATAGAGGATACAGGGTCTGTTCACTTCCAGGAGTCCTGTCCGGTAATGGACTGGTCATATTCTGGTTTAACTCATATAATATTTTTTTGGGCATAAATTCGTTAACCGTGCTCAGGTCAACAACATGGTCCGTTAAGTATTCTGTAAATGTGGCAAAATCTTTTAAAATTGTTGTTGGTTTCGTTTCTGTTATAATGAAAATTGTTTCAGACATTTTATTTTACCTCTTATATCTTTACTGGCAGATGTTATCGATAAAATTATAACACTCTGGCAGATAGAAATAAAGATACTTCTCAATATTGACGTAGAACTGTGACGAGTGTATTATAAAAACAGGTATATAACAGTTCAATGGAGTTGTAGAGCTATGAACAGTAAAATTAATCCTCCATTAAATTCAATTTTGCTTGAACTGCGACGTTCCTTTGAATTTATTTATGGAACTCGTCTGAAACAACTATATCTTTAGAACAGGCTCAGGAACAAATTATCCGGGCAGAGAAATTTATTGATGTGGCTGAAAGTATTATAAGGCCTGTTACATAGAATCTGCAGATTATTTAGGAAAAAATTCACTCTGTATCTTCAGATACAAAAAATCTATATTGTACAGGATTTTTACCTCGATATTCTGTTAATAATGAAACTTTTCGCAGTCGATTGCTATGGTAAGTTCTCTATATATATTATAATCCTTCAGAAGAGATTTTACTGCTTCAATTAATATTTTTTCTATTATTTTTTATAGATTCATAAATTTTAGACTGTGACATTCTATGACACAGAGTTATGATAACCTTAATTCAGGCTACTTATATTACACAGGAAGGTGATATTTGTGAAAAAAATTAAGGATAACTTATATGTGATCAGGTCTTTTATAAAAATCTTTTATTTTACTGTAATATTATCAGGTTTCATATTCTGTATTCCTTCTTACAGTCAGGACTGGAAAAAAGAATATTTTATCAAACCGGGTGGTATTTATATTTATGACAGGGCTTTAAATAATTTTACTCCTTTTATTCTTTTAGGAGACAGTCTGCAATCTCTTTCTGGAAAAATGGGCAGACCTGCAGATAGATACGGAACAACAACAGACACCTTTTCTTTTGTCGACAGCGGCTGTAATGGCACAGCCAGAAGCGGAGGCGGATATAATATTTTTGAGCCTTACGGTCTTACCTTTTATTCATACAGTATAATTGTACCACCGGAACAGCAGTATGGAACAGGTGTTTTATCTCTCAATCAGAACAATCCCAATGGGCCGGTTGAAAGTATTGCAATCTATGACAGTCGTTTTATAACTGTAAAAGGAATAGGTATTGGCAGCACGGTAAATCAACTCTTTGAATATCATGGTAAGCCTGGAACAGGCTGGTACTATTATAATGGAACAGGATGGTGTATTGAATATGAGACAGTAGATGGCCGTATTTTTTTCTCTATAGGTCAGGTTTATATAGGCACAGGGCCTGCACAACTAAATAATGGTCTTGCCAATAATTCTCAAATAGTTGCAATTTATCTGACAAAAAATGTAGCTACAAGGAAATAAAACAGGCAATTATTTATATCTGATCCATTCGTTAAGATATGCCAGTAATGCATTTTCCTGGCCTTTAGTTCTTGCAGTACTTTCAATACGAAATCTGGCTGTATAGGTTCCATTTGAATAGATTCCTTCAAGACCTTTTGCTCCTGCTCTAAACCTTGTAATAGAAGGTAAATCAGGATTATAGTAATAATTAATACATCTGGTTACCTGAGGTATTTCATCTGTTATTTTTTGAAGAAATACTTCCAGGTCTGCTTTACTTTTGACGTGGCCGCTGTCTTCCATTGTAAAATTGAATTTTTTAGTTGTACCGGGAGGAAGTATTTCATCTAAAGTAGATTTGAATTTTTCACGGAATGTTTCATGGAATATCTGGCCTGCCGGAGAAAGTTCAATATAATCTTTTCCTTCGATATTTACATGTTCAACGAGACTTTCATACTTTTCATCCCATTCTTCTTCATATTCACTATAATTTACTATTTCTGCCGTAGAATCGAGTATGAAAAGCATTCCACTTGCTTTCATCCATAATTCAAAATCAAGAGCAACTGGCATGGGAGGAAATGCGATGATTTCATCAAACCTTTCATGTTTATAGTAAACAGGAGTTCCTGTTGCCTGGCCAAGCATGACTGCTATGGCTATCTGTGCCTTGTATCCTCCTGTGGCATTTATTGCACATGATGCAGGTGAATAGGAGCGAATGATTTTACATATTGTTTTTGCAAGATTTCTCAGTCCATAGGTTCTAAACCTTTTAGGCAATTCATCCTGGAGATCTGTTATTTCAAAAGATTCTACCCTGTGTCCTTTTAACCGGTAATAATGTGTAAGAATTGTATTTATAGCTCTTCCGTCTTCTGTCGCAGAATAGCAGAATAACAGGTTGCACCCGGGAGCAATGTATTTTAATTTAAGCATACTATCTATGGAATTAATTTCTGCTCCGCAAATTTTTTCTCCCGGAGAAAATCCTGAGATTTTTTCAGAGATTTTTTTCCATGTTCTATCTATGAAAGGACTTACAAGTTCTTTTTCCTTTTCTGTAACTTTATCAGGTGTATCTTTAAATTTCTTAAAAAGTTCATTCAGATTTGAAAAAAGGCTTGTCCCTGCAGTGCAGATAAGATTCTGTATATTCATTTTCTTTTATACTCCCTTAAAGGATTAAATTTTCTATTGACGTGATGTTACAGTAACATTATTATAAAGGTAAATAAGATAATCGTAAAGGAGAATAAACATGAATAATGCTCTTATAATAACAGTTGGTACAAGCCCTGAACCGGTAATTTTTTCTTTAAATAGAATACAGCCTGACATGGTTGTTTATCTCTGTACAGGAAATGAAGCTGGAAAAAATAACGGTTCTATAGAATATCTGGATAAGATCTGCAGAGAATACAGTCTTTCTCCATCTAAAATGAAATGTCTGGAAGTTCGTGACAACCCTTCCTGTATTGGAGAGCTATGTCTTAAATTCTATGAGGGATACAGATGGCTCAGAAATGCTGGTTATTCCGATGAACAGATTGTATGTGACCCTACAGCAGGAAGGAAATGGATGAGCGCCGCAGCAACAATGGTTGCTTCTCAGCTTGGCCTCGATATGTTTTATGTAGATGCAAAATGGGATAAAGGAAAGGTTGTAGAAAATTCCATGCAGGTTGTATCTCTCGGTAATCCCTATGAACAGACCGGGTTTGTTGAAATAGAGAGAGGAAGGATGCTGTTTAACAGATATTTCTATGTTTCTTCCGGCGAGATTTTCAATAAATTGAAAGAAAGAACTCATAACAGTACTGTAAGAGATCTTTATCTCTGCCTTGAAAAAATAAGTAAAGCTTTTCAGGACTGGGATAATTTTGTCCATTACAGCAGAGACATAAAGCCTGATTTTATGAAAGGAATAAATGCTCTGGAAAGATATATTTTGTCAGCATCAAATGTGCCTTCTGAACTTGTGGAATTTAAAAATAAGTTATTATCCAGAGTAGAATTGCTGGATGAAGTCAATGAGCTTAAAAGAAAATTCGGTATTCCCGAGCCTGATATTAAAATTACTGTGGATCTTGTGAAAAATGCTGAAAGAAGAGTAATTCAGGGCAGGTATGATGATGCAGTGGCAAGACTTTACAGGGCTTTTGAGTCTATAGAACAGCTTTTTCTGTGGAAAAATTACGGTATTAATGCTGCAAA
>JBEHWO010000484.1:0-5027 GCA_040217695.1 Vulcanimicrobiota bacterium
TCCTTTGTTCTTCAAATGGCAGACTATTTACAGCAGAATTATCCTTCTGAATGGAATAAATCTGAAATTCAAGAGATTTATAACCAGCTTTCTTCCGAGATGTCACAGTGGAAACCACTTGTTCAATATAATTCCTCTGCTCAATTTTTTACACTCTATTCAGATAGCCCAATAAATGTTAATTCAGACGGATACTTTGAGGCAGATGTGCCGGTTCAATCCAATGATAATACAGCAGCTTTTGAAGTAGTTTTAAATGACGGAGAACACTTCTCTGTAAATAGAACCTCTTTTGCAGACCTCATTACCTCCACCGGGGGAGGCAGTGGGGAATTAAAATCCTGTTCCAGGTCTGTCTATGCCCTTCCAGGGGGAATTTCAATATTCAAAGTTTTTGCCTCAATAAACCTAAAAGAATCAGGTCTCAGCTTCAGTCTTAATGATTCATCTAGTGGTGTAATAACACCTACATTTTATCTGAAAATCAAAGGTCAGGAAAATTTTAACATTGGCTATGGCGTGTTTAAAGCTAAACAGGAAGCCGCTGCCGGGATGGGTAAAACCGGCACTATTACTGCCAGCACTTCCAGTAACGGAGTAAGCGGACAGAATATCCCTATGCCGGTGGAGATAGTCCATGAAACTGTTTCTATTTCAGGGAAAGTATTTACAGATGGAAGTCCGCTTATAGACGGACATGTCAAATCCATAGGGCCAAAGTCTTTCTGTCATCTGGATGCTGAAGGAAATTATGTATTGCCGGAAGTTTTTGAAGGAACAAACAGGGAAGTGATTGCAACATGGTGGACTGATGAGTCAGGGAAAAGGACGAAGCATGTTGAGATAAAATATATAGATTTTCTTAACGGGAATTTGACTGATTTTAATTTCGGAGTGCCGCCTACTCCGACGCCAACACCTTCTATGACATCAACATCAACGCCTTCTTCCCGTCCTTTTACTGATCAGGATTTTTACGATTCACGTGTAGGAGAAGTAATCTGGAAAAGATACGACTGGATAAAGAATTTCGGAAGAGAACAGGGATTAGAAATGACATTGGAATGGTTAAATGGAAATTTAACAGATGCTCCCCCTATACCTAAAGAAATTGTACAGGCTACAAGAGGTAGTGATTACATTAGAATTTATTTTCAAAGTGGATATACTGTGGTTTTATATGATCCAATTGAAGATCCCAATACTCTGGGATTGCCGGGAGATGAAAATATACAATCTTTAAATTCTCAATTATCCAAGCCTGATTATACAATGACAGAAGAACTTTACTCATCTCTTATTAATGCTTCAGATTCTGTATTCAGTGGAACTCTAAAAAATAAAAAAATATTAATTCTTGCTCCTTATGCAACTCTTAATGGTACAGGTAGCTGGGCATGGGATAAAAGGGTCTATGGCGATCTCGGTTATTATTTAGAAAATGTAACCTATGGCACATCAAAAGTATATGATGTTACTCGTGTGGCAACAATAAGATACATTGATTTTGAAAAATATACTATAGATAACGATGACCCGAATAGTTTTCTATATCCAACTGCCACACCATTGCCCGGAGGGACTCCAACCGGTGAAACAGTAAAATTGCAGGTTCCCGTAATAAAACTGAGAAAAACGAACCCGGAGAGTAAAAATCTTTTAAGGCCGGAACATTTTGAAAACTTAAGTGATTATGGAATAATCTTTATTTATGCCCATGCCCGTGATGATGGAGGTTTTTCCCTCAGCCTTGCTTATGAAGATGATTTAACAGATCCTTATTCAACAGATATGGGTCGGTGGTTATTAGACCATAATGGTGAGTGGGAGGTTGGATATAGAGATAGTATTATGAATCCACCACCAGATTATCCTCCTGGCATTTATTCTGAAAAATGTCTTGATATAAAAGGTGATGTTTTCAGAAGACAAAATTATAATAATTCTCTAGTATACCTCTATGCCTGCACTTCTTGGATATATCATAAATCTGTTTTCTATGATGATAGGGCAAGAGGGGCTGAAGTTTTTCTAGGTTTTTCAGGTATACCTGATGCTAGTTGGGGACCTCAGGTGGGATATCATTTTTTCTGTTATATGATATTCGGAGAAGCAAATATGCCATCTGTTTCAAATCCGGATATAAAACCAATGTCTGCTTACCAGACATGTAAAACATTAAGCCCTCTAAATCAAGATCCTGAGTTTGGTACTATTTTAAAAATAGCCCCAGAAGAATATGATACTCATGTTTATTTTCCGAGTCCTATAGGTATAAAAATTCATAAAAAATAAATAAATTTTATGGAGTTTTAGAATGAATATAAGAACATATTTATTATTTATTTTTTCTTTAATATTTTTAATGCTTATTATTACAAACTGCAAAAAAGGAAAGGAAGATAGTGTCTCAGTGGTATCTACAATAACGCCTTTTCCATATGTAATGTCATTTACTCCTAAACCACTGATAAACCCTAGCATACGCCCTGATCCAAACTTGGTAGAATCGACTCCTATAGTAACCATTATGCCTTCTTCTACAGCAAATTCTTCAAAATTACCCAAGAAATCTTCTCCATACATATTTGTAACTAAATGGGGTTCAAAAGGAGATAAGGACAATGAATTTAATGCACCATGTTATATTACAATAGATTCGGATGGATATATCTATGTTGCAGACCTTAAAAAAGTATGTATAGACAAGTTTGACTCGTCAGGAAACTTTATCACAAAATGGGTAATTACTCGTGGTAAAGATAAAATGGTAGCTCTGAGTGGACTTACTGTAGGAGGATATAATTTAATCTATGTAGGAGAGGCTTATGAGTCTCAAATATATAAGTTTGATTACTCAGGTAAACTTCTAACTAAATGGCCTGCTTATAAAGAAGCATATGACAGTATTACTACAGATCCTGAAGGAAATATTTTTACCGTAGGTGGCCATTTTATTTATAAATTTACTTCTGATGGTAAATTTATAAAAGAGTGGAAGATCAATAATATTCATGGATTTAATAGAGATTATCATATTGGTAATATTAAGATAGGGTCATCAGGATATATATATTTAGTGCAGTTTGTAATTGCCGGTGATGGACATGAAACAGGTCACTGTATTCAGAAATATGATTCGAATATGAAACTCATAACCCAGTGGAGTTATAATGTAGGAATATCTATACCTTTTACTAGCCATATTAAAATAGGCATAGACGTAAAAGAAAATATACTGGTAGTTAATATGAGACATAGTCGTATTCACATGTATGATTCCAGCGGAAAATATATAGGAAAATTCGGCTCTACTGGTTCAGGAGATGGACAGTTTAATAAACCAATAGACTTAGTAGGAGACAAAGAAGGAAATATTTATGTATCTGATTATGGTAATTGCCGTATTCAGAAATTCTCTCCCAATCCAGACTTCAATAAAAATAATTAAATCATTTAAGGAGGAAAATTTTATGAAAAAGAAACTCTCTATATTACTGCTGATAATAATAGTTTTTTCTTTTATCTCTATTGTAACTGGCTGTGGAGGTGGACAGAATAACATAATTACACCACCTTCCATATCCGATCAGAATCCGGCTAATAACACTACGACTGATGGTGCATACGTAACTATAAAAGTAGAATGGCCTCAGGACAGTTCATCTACAAACTGTATTATCTCTTCAGGTGATGAAGAAAATACCCTTACTGCTTCTATGCCAAATGGTGTAAAAAAGATTATATTTAAAATCAGAGAAGCACCTGACCCAAATGATCCTAATGCTCCTGCTGATGACTCGAATAGTTATTTTGAACATGGATATTATGAACTTACAGCACCTCCAGATCTTATCGAAAGTACCGTTACTCTTGGTCCTCTTCCATCGGTAAAGGTAATAATAAGAGTAGAAACCTATGATAATAGAGGTCTTTTATCAGTAGCAGAAAAAGAACATCAATTAAAAATTGAACAATTTGAAGTTGATCTGGATTTAGGTTCCACAAATATATACGTAAAAATAGCCCCTATATATTTAGAAGGTATTCAAGAAGAAGAACCTGATGAACTATTACCTTTAAAAGCAAGTGAAACTTATATAAAAACAAATATCGTGTTAGAATCTCCGGATCTCCTGCCTAAACCTACTCCCATTCCCACATTTATTCCAAAAGAAGACAATACAATCCAAAGCCAGGAAGCAGTTGGAATAGAAAACATCAAAGCCAGATATACCATAGTAGGCGGATATGGTGCATTAACAACAGATGGAATAAATTATTCACAATCGGTAACAGTCGATAGCGATTACAATGGTGTTTTTAAGAAAGTAAAATTAAGAGCAGATACCCATTTAGATATGCAAATACGAAATGATTTTTTCCTTGACCGTAATAATCCTGATACTGTCAGTATCAGTGATATTCACACTACAGAAGTTTTTGGTATGTATGCATGGCAGGTAGTCGCCAATCCTTCTCAGATTAAAATAAATGAATCTTCCACAGTCAAAGTAGGTTTTTTCGTAGATTATTCAGATTTTCCATATTACTATATTCCACCTGCACCGGCACAGAACAGAAAAATATTCTTTGAAGTAATAGATCCAAATACAGGAGGTTATTTTGATCCCACTACAGCAATTACAGGTAATAACGGTATATGTTCTTCTATATTCACATTACTGGTAGAAGGTATAACAGTAAACGTCAGATATGTTTTCCCTATCTATCCCGAATTATATCCACAGAGCAGCCCTTATTATTACATAGAAGGTTCCTGGATACCTGACACTTCATCAGGCAAATCTTCAACTATAGAATCATCGGGAAATAAAAACCATATATTCAAAGAAAAGAAACGTGGATTTGTAAGGTATGATGAAAATAACAATCTGGTAATAGAAGAACTTCCAGATCCAAACATACCGTTACAGATACAAAATTATCCTGATAAAATATCTTTCCCATATAAAGATAATTTAATCAACTTAAAAACAGATTACTATAAATCAATCAAATAATTT